>JBDHZJ010000006.1:0-20240 GCA_039811825.1 Propionicimonas sp. | reverse complement strand
GAGCCGGAGCGCATGGTCCGGTTCCTGGAGGTGCTGGGCCTGCGCAGGGTGTTGGAGAGTGAGCGGGGCGGGTACGCGGCCTTCGAGGGGGCCGCCGGGAGTGTTGCCGTCCACTCGGTCGAGGGCGCCGACTCGGCCGTGGCCGACGGCGTGACCTCGCTCAACGTGCTCGTCGCGGACGTCGACGCAGCGGCTGCTGCGCTCCGCGAAGCGGGGCTGGACGCGGACGCCTGGGACGAGGCGTACGGACGCCAGGGCGCGGTACGCACGCCGCGGGGCGCCGCAGGCCTGAACGAGGCCACGCCGGCCGACCTCTACGGCTACCGGGCGGTCGTGGGTGGTGATGCGCCGCTCACCGACGTGATCGCGGTCTGGTACAGCGACGACTTCGCGCGCGACGCCGCCTTCTTCGCCCACCTCGGCTTCACTCCCGAGGGTTCGCTAGACGACCCGTGGTGGTGCGCGTTGTGGGGTGCGGACGGGGCCGGCGGGATCGGCCTGCACACGCCGGACCCGGCGTCCGTGGAGACTCCGGTCGACGCGTCCGGCTGGCTGGAGCATCCTGCGCTGGTCCGGTTGGGCTTCGAGACCCGCGAGCCGCTGGACGCGCTGGTGGCCCGGCTGCGGGACGCCGGCTACGACTCGGCGCGCCTGACCGCCGACGAGGCGGGCCCGAAGGTCGTCCTGACCGATCCCGACGGCCAGTACCTGGAGATCCACCCGCGGGCCTGAATTGGCGCCGGACCAAGTTGGGGACGGTTCCTTACTCGGTCCACCCCGCCCGGTGGACCGAGTAAGGAACCGTCCCCAACTTGGTCCACCACTATCGGTTGTGGTCGTGAGGTTGGTGGACCGCAATCGGAACCGTCCCGGATTCCCGCCGGTTCGCACTGGTCGGGACACGGTTCGGCAACGAGTTCGGGTTCACCGGGCGCGTCGGCGCCTGCGGCGCGGGCCGAGGTTGGACGATGGGAGGCGTGGCAGATCACGATCTCAGGAGCGCGAGGCGACGCACCGCGGCACGATGGGGGAGGGCGACCGCCGTCGTCCTCGGCGCGGGGCTGGCGGTGAGCCTGGCCGCCTGCACCGATCCCGGCGGACCCGACTTCACGCCCAAGCCGATCGAGACGATCACCCCGTCCGCGCCCGCGACGTCCGCGTCGCCCACCGAGGCGGCCACGTCGGCAACCCCGTCCACCACCCCCACCGTCAGGGAGGGCGTGAAGGCGACCGGCAGCATGTCGATCTACGGCGCGGTCTCGAAGGCGCTCAAGGGCACCTGCCAGACGGCGGACGGCGGCCCGACGATCACGATGGCCGACCACGCGAACGACTTCTACGGCAAGGTCGACACGCTCGTGGTGCTGAGCCCGGCGAAGAAGTCCGTCGTGGCCGTCGAGACCACGTTCGAGGAGGACTCCGAGGGCTTCACCTGGGAGCTCACCTACGCCTCGGCGGACCCGGTGGCGGGCACCTCGGCCAAGGTCAGCACCTCCGGCACCACCTACACGATCTCGGGGAAGCTGCAGTCGAAGGAGACCCGGAAGGGCAAGACCCGTACCGAGATCCTGCCCTTCACGATCGTCGCGAAGTGCGCGGGCGCCGACTGGTGAGCCGGCTCAGGGCAGCGTGACCTTGCGGGTCTTCGACGACATCTTCGTCAGGGTCTGGTAGCCGCTCTTCTTCCCGGTGACCTCGACGGTGATCCGCTTGCCCAGGCTGTTCTTCGTCAGCTTGAACGTCGACTTGGTGGCGACCTTCACGACCTTGCCGTTGCGGTACCACTGGTAGCTGACCTTGACCTTCGACCTGCTCCAGGTCTGCTCGACCCGCAGCACCTTGCCCACGTCCCGCTTGCCGCGGATCTTCAGCTTCACCGTCAGCGTCTTGCCGGTGGACGCGACCACGGTCGAGGTGGCCTTCGAGGTCTTGGTCAGGGTGGCGTAGCCGTCCAGTTCCCCGGTCACCTTCACGGTGATCTTCGAGCCCTCCTCGGCACTGGTGAGTTCGTAGCTCGCCGAGGTGGCGCCCTTGATCGCGGTGGAGCCGGCGTACCACTGGTAGCTCAGCTTGGCGTCCGACGGGTCCCACGTGCCGGCGTCCGCCTTCAGGGTCTGGCCGACCTTGGCGGTGCCGCTGATCTTCGGGGTGGGGGCCGACATGCTGCCGCCGGTGACGGCGGACGTGGTGTCCGAGGTCTTGGTGGCCGTGTCGTAGCCGTCGCGGGTCGCGGTGACCGCCACGGACAGCTTGGCCTTCGCGTCGTCGCCCTGCACCTCGTAGCTGGACTTCGTCGCGCCCGAGATGGCCTTGCCACCGCGCAGCCACTGGTAGCTGAGCTTGCCCGGCGTCGGCTTCCAGGTGCCCGCGTCCGCCTTCAGGGTCTCGCCGACCTTGGCCGTACCGCTGATCTCGGGCGCGGGCGTGGTGGAGAAGGTGGCGTTGGCGACCGCGTCCGTGGTCACGGTGCGGGCGGTCGCGGTGTAGCCGGTCTTCAGCCCGCTCACCTCGACCGAGAGCTTCGACCCGGCGTCTTCGGCCTGGACGTCGTAGCTGGTGCCGTCCGCGCCGCTGATCGCGGTCTTGCCGCGGTACCACTGGTAGGACAGGCTCACCGAGCCGGGGCCCCACGACCCGGCGTCCACCTTCAGGGTCTGCTCGACCTTCGCGGTGCCGGAGAGGGACGGCTGGTCGGAGTCCAGCGCCATGAACAGCGCGGCCCAGGTGTTGTCGTCGACGCTGCCGCTGGCGCTGCGCCCGGCGGTGGTCTGGAACGACTTCAGGGACGCGAGCGTGGCCGCGCCGAATCCGCTGCCGCTCGTGGTGCTGTAGCCGAGCCCGTCGAGCAGCGCGTTGAGGGCGCTGGCCAGGGTGCCGTCCGTGCCGGAGCCGAGCTTGCTGAACAGCGCGCCCAGGGTGTTCTTGCCGGCCTGCCCGTCCACCACGAGGCCCTTGGCCTTCTGGAACTTCTTCACCGCGGAGACGGTGCCGGAGTCGTACTTGCCGGTGATGCTGGTGGAGTAGCCCGCGGCCTTGAGCAGGTACTGCAGGGCGGTCACCCGGAAGCCTGTGTTGCCGGAGTCGAGCACGATCTTGATCGGGACCACGTCGTAGTCGGTCAGGTTGTAGGTGTCGATCAGGTCGTCGAGGGTCTTGGCGTAGCTGCTCGCGGACTTCGGCTGCACGACCTTCGCCAGCGCGTCCACGAACTTGGGGATGCTCGACATCACGTCGCGGGCATCGGCGTAGGCCGCGTCACTGGTGATCGCGGCGGCGTTCCCGTAGAACGAGTTCGTCTTCGAGGAGAACTTCGAGTAGTCCGTTGAGCCGATCGTGGTGCAGCCGGACTTGTAGATGCCGGCGGCCGAGGCGTAGATGCTGTCGCCGTTGGCGAGCGCGAACGAGGAGTAGCGACGCAGGCCGGCGTAGTACGAGCGGTTCTTCCAGTAGGTCAGGGTGGTGCGGACCACGCCGTAGGCACGGCCGCGGGCCTCGATGATCCGCCACTCGCCGCTCTTCAGCTTCTTGGTCAGCACGGCGACGTGCCCGATGCCGTTGGACCGCGCCGGGTTGTTGCGCAGGAAGACCAGGTCGCCCACCTTCGGCGATCCGGTGACCTTCTTCGTGACGTTGTACTGCGCGGCGGCCAGGTCGGTGATCGGGTTGCCGGAGCGCCCGTACAGCCACTGGACCAGCTCGGAGCAGTCGAACTTGGGCGGGTTCGGGTCGCTGATCGCGGTCTCGGCGCCGAGCACGTACGGCTTGCCCACCTGGTCGTCGGCGAGGCTGGCGAACTGCTTGGCGGTCATCGTCGCGCTGCAGGGGGTGTTGAAGTAGTTGTTGGCCTTGGAGACGGCCGAGGACGTGCCCCAGTCGCTGGCCTCGATCGCCTGGGCGATCAGGACGGACGCGGGCACGCCGAACTTGTTCTGCGTCTTCTGCGCCGTGCTGACCAGGCTCGAGATGAACTTGGCCTTGGCACTGGACGAGACCGCATTCGCGACCGGGGGTTGAACGAGGGCAAGGCCCAGGGCAAGGGCGAGCCCCGTCGTCACGGATAGCACTCTGGTCACAACCTTCACAGGTGCTTTGGTACCGAGGTGCTACGGGCGAGGCAAGGGTCCGCTTGAGGGTTGGAGTCGCCTCTCCGGGCGACGAGAGCGATCTGACTAGGCAATTCAATCCTGAGGAACCTCAAGTAGGCGTTCAGGGTTGGGTTGAGGGTTGGCGCGGCGGCGGCCGCGCTATCGTGCGCGTACCGGACGGGTTCGGCCGGCCGTTCACCAGGGAGGATGTCGATGAGGATCCTGGTCACCGGGTCGGCGGACGGCCTGGGACGCCTGGCCGCCGCCGCCCTGCAGGAGGAGGGGCACCGCGTCGTCGTGCACGTCCGCAACCCGGAGCGGTTGCCCGCCGTCACGGACCTGGTCGAGCGTGGCGCGGAGGTGGTGGTCGGCGACCTGGCGGTGCTCGACGAGGTGCGCTCGATCGCGGCGCAGGTGAACGCGCTGGGCCGGATGGACGCGGTGGTCCACAACGCCGGGGTGTACACCGGTCCCGTGCTGCCGGTGAACGTGGTGGCGCCGTACCTGCTCACGGCGTCCATGCACCGTCCCGACCGGCTGGTCTACCTGAGCAGCGGCATGCACCGCGGCGGACGTCCCGTCCTGGCCGGTCTCGACGGGAGCGGGGGGCGGCGCAGCGGCAGCTACTCCGACAGCAAGCTGTTCGTCGCCGCCCTCGCCGCCGCCGTGGCGCGGCGCTGGCCGGACGTGCTCAGCAACGCCGTCGACCCCGGCTGGGTGCCGACCCGGATGGGCGGACCGGGCGCACCCGACGACCTGGGGCTGGGCCACCTCACCCAGGAGTGGCTCGCCACCAGCGACGACCCGGCCGCCCTGACCAGCGGTGGCTACTGGCACCACCAGCGCCGGCTCGAGCCGCACCCGGCCGTCGGCGACGAGGAGTTCCAGGAGGCCCTGCTCGCCGCCCTCGCGGCCGGCACCGGTGTGGAGTTGCCCGCCGCGTGAGGGGCGGCGGGTCTCAGCCGCGGGTGAGGGTGTAGCGGTCGACGGTCTTCCCGTCCACGTTCTCGAAGGTGAACTCCAGCGAGGTGGCGGTCGCGGTCACGCGCTGGGCGCCCCAGTTGGCCTGGTAGCGGACCCTGCTGCCGGACACCGGGGTGGTGAAGGTGTAGCGGGGTGCGCCGCCCAGGCCGTTGACGAAGTAGACGATCCCGTCGCGCCGGATCCGTTCGTAGGTGTGGGCGTGGCCGGAGATGACGGCGTCGGCGCCCCAGCGGGCGAACGGCCACTGCATGCCGGCGCTCGAGCCATGGGTGCTGTCGGAGGAGTAGGGCGGGTGGTGGTCGTAGACGATGTTCCAGGCCGAGGTGGAGGCGGCCAGCTGCTTCTTCAGCCACCGCGCCTGGGTCGAGCGGCTGCCTGTCCCGTCCGGCTCCTCGGGGTTGGAGTTGAGCACGAAGAAGTGCACCGGACCCTGCACGAAGTCGTAGTAGCGCTCGTTGCCCGAGCTGTTCGCGAACCCGGTGCCGGGCAGGGTGAAGTAGCCGAGGTAGGTCGACAGTGACGGGGTCGCGTCGCTGTAGTCGTGGTTGCCGAGGGCGGGGAAGAACGCGTTCGCCCGGGCCCGTCCGTCGCGGCACCGGGAGCCCGTGGTGCGGACGTCGGCGAGCCAGCGGCAGTAGAAGGCGCCGACGCTGCGGTCGTACTTCGCGGTGCCACGGCCGCCGGCGGCGTTGTAGTAGTCGTCGCCCGCCGCGAGGACGAACGCCGGCTTCCACGACTTCACCAGGGCGGCGACGGCGGCCTCGTCGGCGTCCGCGGTGCCGAAGTCGCCGATCACCGCGAACGTCGTCGGCGGCTCCGGGGTCGGGCTCGCGCTGGTGGGGACGGCGGGGGTGGTCGGGACGGCGGGCGTGGACGGGGCGGTCGCTGCGGGCGTGCCGTCGGTCGGCGTCCCCGGCGTCGGGATCGCCTGCGGCGATCCCGTGGTGCACGATGACCCGGTCAGGGCCACGACGAGAGCCAGGATCACGCTCGCCACACGGTGGCGTCCCCAGGCCGGCACAGGGTCAGGCTACCCACTCCGGCGGCGGAAGCCGTCGGTGACGCTGATCCGGGTCTCGGGCAGGTCGGTGAGCACCCGGTGCACGAACTCGAGCTTGGCCACCACCGGGTCACTGATCCGGAACGGGTACAGGTCGGACGCGCCCATCGCGCGGTTCACCCGGTTGAAGAACAGGCTCAGCCAGCGCCAGTCGCGGATCAGCGCGTCGAAGTCGTCCGGGCCGTAGAAAGGCCGCGGTGCGACCGCGCCGCTGAGCGTGGCGATGGTCTGCCGGGAGGCGTCCAGCTCCACCCCGGCGGACGCGGCGGTGTTCAGGGTGTCGGTGATGTGCAGGTAGTGCGCGAAGCACTCCGCGAAGTCCTCCCACGGGTGCATGGTCGCGTACTCGGAGATGAACGAGTCCTGCCAGTCGTCGGGGGCTCCGGTGCGGTAGTGCCGCTCGATCGCGTCGGCGTAGGACGTCCGCTCGTCGCCGAAGAGGTCGCGGCACTCCTCGATCCACCCGGTCTGCTCGACCAGGATCCACTGATAGTAGTGGCCGGACTCGTGGCGCAGGTGCCCCAGCATCGTCCGGTACGGCTCGCCGAGGTCGATCCGCAGCTGTTCGCGGACGGCGTCCAGGCTCTCCACCACGTCGATCGTGATGATCCCGTTCGCGTGGCCGATCACCACCTTCTCGTTCGACGACCGCGACGAGAGCAGGTCGAAGCCGAGCCCGCCGTCGGTCTCGAAGAACGGGTCGACCGGCAGGCCCAACGCCTGCGCCTGCACCAGCAACTGGCGCAGGGGCGGCATGGTCAGGGCGACCTTCTCCAGCGCGATCGTGTCGTCGCTGTCCGGGCGCCGCCGGACCAGCCGGCACGCGAAGCACCGTCCGGCGCCGGAGCCGTCCGCGGCCAGCCAGTTGCAGCCCCAGTCGCGGTTGGTGCAGGGGTGCCACAGCCGCTCGTCCACCACCACGTCGGCGGCGGAGGCGACCATCCTCCGGCTGGCCGGGTGGTAGGCGACGGCCGTGCCGCAGGCGTCGCAGGCGAGGCTCTCCAGGAACAGCAGCCCGGAGCAGCCCGGGGTTGGGCAGGCCAGCACGATCACGCTGCAGAACCTACCTGCTGCGCCGCCCGGCAGCCGGCGGGGCTCAGCCGAGGCGGATCAGGCGCCTGCCCAGCAGCCCGAGCCCGAGCACGCCGACGCCCGCCACCACCGACTGCCAGGGCAGCGTCACCGCGAGCAGCAGGCAGCCGGTGATGCCCGCCACGTTCAGCGCCCGGGGCCACAGCCGGGTCGCGCCGACCTGGGTGAACGCGGACGCGTTCGCGATCGCGTAGTACACCAGCACGCACAACGAGGAGAAGCCGATCGCGTTGCGCAGGTCGGTGGCCATCGCCACCACGGCGATCACCGCGGTCAGCGCCAGTTCGGCGCGGAACGGGGTTGCGAAGCGGGGGTGGACGGCGGCCAGCCACCCGGGCAGGTCCTGGTTGCGGCTCATCGCCAGCATCGTCCGGGCGACCCCGGCCATCAGGGTGAGCAGGGCGCCGAGGCTCGCCAGCGCCGCGCCCACCTGGACGACGGGTTCCAGCACGGCGAAGCCGGACGCCACCATCACGTCGCGCAGCGGGGCCGTGGACGCGGCGAGCCGCTCGGGACCGAGCGCGGACAGGGCGGAGAAGCCGACGCCGGCGTAGATGAGCACCGTGATGGCGAGGGCGAGCTGGATCGCGCGCGGGATCGTCCGGCGCGGGTCGACCACTTCCTCGCCCAATGTGGTGATCCGGGCGTAGCCGGCGAACGCGAAGAAGAGCAGTCCGGCCGACTGCAGCGTCCCGTACCAGCTGTCCACGCAGACCAGGCACCACACCGACGGGACGCCCTGCCCCGTGCCCGGCCAGCCCACGAGGATGACCAGGGTCAGGCTGACCAGGGTGAGCCCGACCAGGACCGCCGTGACCCAGGCGGTGCGGTGGACGCCGAGCACGTTCACCGCGCCGAGGACGAGCACGGCCAGGGCGCCGACCAGGCGCTGGGTGAGGCCCGGCGCCGGCACGACGTAGGCGGCGAAGGCGAGCGCCATCGCCGCCGCGGACGCGGTCTTGCCGACCACGAAGCCCCAGCCGGCGGTGAACCCCCACCACTCGCCGAGCCGCTCCCTGCCGTAGACGTAGGTGCCGCCCGAGGTGGGGTAGGCGGTCGCGAGCTGGGCGGAGGCCATCGCGTTCAGGTAGGCGACCACAGCCGCGATCACGAGGCCGATCAGCAGGGTGTGTCCGGCCGCGGCCGCCGCCGGGGCGAACACCACGAACACCCCGGCCCCGATCATCGAGCCGAGCCCGATCACCAGGGCTCCGCCGAGCCCGAGCCGGCGTTTCAGCCCGCTGGCTTCCCCAGACGCCATGACCCGACCCTATCCGGACGGCCCGGCCCCTCATCCATTGGACCGCCCCATCGACCGGCGCTCTCCGGGGATGGTCCCTTTCCGGTTCCCGTTGCTGCGGGGACGGTTCCTGCGGACCGGAGGGACGGTTCTTGCGAACCGGAATGGGGACGGTTCTTGCGAACCGGAATGGGGACGGTTCTTGCGAACGGGATCGGAGCCGTCCCCGTGAACCGGAATGGGGACGGTTCTTGCGAACCGGAATGGGGACGGTTCTTGTGAACCGGAAGGGAACCGTCCCGGCGAACCGGAATGGGGACGGTTCTTGTGAACCGGAAAGGAACCGTCCCCGCGAACCGGAAAGGAACCGTCCCCGTGAACCGGAAAGGAACCGTCCCCGTGAAGGGCGAGCGGCGAGCGGGTCGCTCGGATCAGCGGTCGAGGGCGTCCAGGTCGTCGAGGGCGGGGTGCGCGTTCTCCGGGTAGCTGACCGGACGCGCCGGCACGCCGGCGACCGTGGTGTACGCCGGCACGTCCTCGAGCACGACCGAGCCCGCGCCGACGCGGGCGCCCTCGCCGACCCTGATGTTGCCCAGCACCTTGGCGCCGGCGCCGATCATGACGCCCTTGCCGATCTTCGGGTGCCGGTCGCCGCCGACCTTGCCGGTGCCGCCGAGGGTGACCTCGTGCAGCATCGAGAAGTCGTCCTCGACGACGGCGGTCTCGCCGATCACCACCGACGTGGCGTGGTCGAACATGATCCCCTTGCCGATCCGCGCGCCGGGATGGATGTCGACGGCGAACACCTCGGAGATGCGGCTCTGCAGGTACAGCGCCAACGCGGGCCGGGAGTGCGTCCAGTAGTAGTGCGCCACCCGGTACGCCTGCAGGGCGTGGAAGCCCTTGAAGTACAGCAGCGGCACCGAATAGCGCTGGCACGCCGGGTCGCGGCTGAGTACGGCCCGCAGGTCCTCCCGAACGGCGACGCCGATCGCCCGGTCGTCCTCGAACGCCCGGCGGATCAGCTCGCGCAGGCTCAGCGAGGTGATGGTCTCGCTGCCCAGCTTGCTGGCCAGGATGAAGCTCAGGGCGTCCTCCAGCCGGGAGTGGGAGAGCACGTTCGTGTGCAGGAAGCTCGCCAGCGCAGGCTCGGCCTGCGCGTCCGCACCGACCTCGACGCGGATCCGGTTCCACACGTCGTCACGATGGATGGTCATATCGAATGCCTTCGTTCTTCAAGGATGTTCTGCAGGGCCCGCAGCACGTCCGGCCTGCGGGGGGCGCCGACGATCCGGTGCCGCACCGTTCCCTCGCTGTCCAGCAACAACACCGTGGGAGTGCGGGAGATTCCCAGCTCCCCGGTCAGGTCGAGGTGCGCGGCGGCATCCACCTCGACATGGGCGACGCCCGGTTCGGTGCCGACCAGCTCGGCGAGGAGGCGGCTGGTCGTCCGGCACGGCGCGCAGAGCTCGGAGGAGAACTGGACGAACGTGGCCCGCTCACCGAAGGGGCCGAGCCGGGCCAGTCCCCGGTCGTCCCGGACGGGCACGGCGCCCGCGACCCGTCCGTCGGTCGCCCTGCGGTACAGGCCGAAGCCGAGCGCCAGCAGGACGGTCGCGCCCACCACCCACGCGCCGGTCACCGGGAGCTCCCGCGGCGGCCGAGCACCCGAGCGCCGAGCAGGTACAGCTCGCAGCCGAGGCAGAAGTCGAACACCGCGTTCAGCAGGGCCGCGGCGAGCGCGAACCCGGCGGCGACGTAGAAGAGGGCGTCGACGTGGGCGAGTGCACCGGCGATCGCGAGCAGGGCGAAGCCGAAGCCGACCGCCTGGGCGAACCGGGGCGGACGCTCGTCCTCGAGGTCGGCGGGCTCGCCGAGCCGCGGCCGGACGTAGTGGCGGAAGAACCAGCCGTAGGGCTGGTAGCGCAGGCCGAGCAGGGCGCCCGCGCCGAACGCGAAGGCCTGGACGACGAGCAGTGCGAGGCCCAGGTGTGGCCCGGCGAGCAGGACGCCGGCGAGCACCGCGGAGGTGACGGCGGCGGCGAAACGGGGACCGCGCGGGTCGACCCGGGCGGTGGTGGGTGTGGTCGTGGTGGTCGTACTGGGCATGGTTGGTCCTCGGATGGCGGTCGGTCGGGGAGATCGCGCAGCGAGCGCACAGGAAGGATGGTGTCGCCGCAGGAAGTGCGCGGCGTCAGGCTGCTGCGGTCAGGCCAGGCTGTGACAACAACACATGCACGAAAGGGCGCGCGGGTAGCTCAGCGATACGGCGAGCCTGCGGCTGGTGTGCATGCGAGGAGGCTAACACGGGCAACCGCGGACTGACGATCCCGATGTCCACCACCTTCGCAAAGTGGCCACTATCGGCCGTAGTCGGCCGATAGTGGCCACTCTGTTGTCAGGTGGCTGCATCCGAGGGCGCGTATCACCCGAAAGGGGACAGGCGCCCGGCTGGTCCGGGCAGGTATCGTTCCTCTCGTGCAGAGCCTTCGGCAGTGGTTGCCCCGTCCGGGAGTCCGGACGCGGCTCGTGGCCGGCCTGCTCACCGCACTCGCTCTCGTGCCGCTGCTGCTGCGCCTGCCCAGGGTGAGCGTGGTCGCCTGCTTCGACGGCGGGAACCCGCTCTACCAGTGGGTCCCCAACACCCCCGGTGGTGCCTGTGTGAGTGCCCCGACGCCCGTGGTCGGCTGGACGCTGGTGGTGGCGGCGACCCTGCTCGTGCAGCTCGTCCTGCTGCCGCTGCTGCTGGTCGCGAGCGCCTTCCTCGTGCGGGGTGCCCGCCGGCTCGCGGCCTCGGCCGACCGGGTGCTCTCCGCCGCGCTCGTGCAGCTCTCCGACCTGTTCGTGCCGCAGCGCCAGCCGGTGCCGGTGCGGGTCCGGGCGCACTACCGCGGCATCGCGCGGACGCGGGAGAACCCGCACCGCGGCCCGCCGTCCTGCCTTTCCTGACTGACCGAACCCCGCCGCGTCCCGCACGCGGCCGCGCGTGATCGCGCCCCGGCGGCCCCTGCCGCCAGCCCACGTCAGCCGGCGGACTCCCCGCCTCAGCGAAAGACATCCTCATGGCCAAGAAGAACACACCCACTCAGCCTCCCTCCGGAGGGAGCCGCCGCGACTCACTGCGGCGGCAGCGCCTCGCCGAGCAGCAGGCGGCACGTCGCCGCACCGTCGCCGTCCGGGTCGGCATCGCCGTCGTCGCCGCGACGGTCCTGGTCGCCGTGGTCGCCGGCATCGCTGTCACGATCGGCACCTCGAAGAGCCCGACCCCGGGCACGGCGACCGCCCAGACCTCTGCCACCGCCCCCGCCGCCGTGGACGCGTCCGGTGCGATCCTGCTCGGGGACGCGTCCGCGCCGACCACCGTGACCGTCTACACCGACTTCATCTGCCCCTACTGCGGCAAGTTCGACCGCACCAACGCCGACGTGCTCTCCGCCGCCATCGCATCCGGAGCGGTGAAGCTGCAGGTCTACCCGCTGAACTTCCTCGACGACGCGTCGAACGGGACGAAGTACTCCACCCGGGCGGCGAACGCCTTCGCCACGGTCGCGAACAGCGATCCCGACCACGCGCTGGCGTTCTACCAGTCGCTGTTCGAGAACCAGCCGGACGAGAACACCACCGGGCTGAGCGACCAGCAGATCGCCGACCTGGCGACCACGGCCGGCGTCCCCGCGGACGTGGTCGCGACGTTCGCCGACCAGACGTTCGTGCCGTGGGTCGACGAGATGACCACGAACCAGCTGACGGTGATCAGCGGTACCCCGACGATCCTGATCAACGGCACCCAGTTCGACGGCGACCCCTACACCGCCGGCCCGTTCGAGGCGGCGCTGCAGGCCGCCAGCCAGGGCTGATCGCCGATCTCCCGCCGAGTTGTCAGACTCACGGAGGGCTATAGCGACCCCTGAGTCCGACAACTCGGCGGAGCGGGGATCAGGCGAGCCCGACCAGGCGCTCGGACGCCTCCCAGAGCCGGCGGGCGGCCCCGGCGTCCGCGGCCTGGGCGGCGGTGCGGGCCGGCCTGCGCTTCTCGTAGTACTCACCGGAGTGCCAGGCGCTGCCGGGGGTGCTGTCGGCCAGCCAGACGAGCTGGTCGGCGCCGCGCTCGGGACTGATCGTGAACAGCCGGCGGAGGAACCCGATCGCGTAGACGAACCGCATCGGGTTGTCGGTCTCCAGGGCGAAGTTGCTGCCGATCGCGCCGGGGTGGAAGGCGGCGGCGCTGAGGCCCTGCCCGTGGTACCTGCGGTGCAGTTCGTTGGTGAACAGGATGTTCTCCAGCTTGCTCCGACCGTAGGCGCGCTGTGCCGAGTAGCCGTGTTCGAGCTGGAGGTCGTCCAGGTCGACGCGGTCGGCCAGCCGGGCCGCGATGCTCGAGGTCTGGATCACCGACGCCCCGCTGGCGAGGAGCTTGTCCAGCAGCAGCCGGGTGAGCAGGAACCCGGCCAGGTGGTTCACCTGGAAGGTGAGTTCGTTGCCGTCCTCGGTGACCTCGCGGTGCGAGTTCATGATGCCGCCGGCGTTGTTCGCCAGCACGTCGATGCGCGGGTAGGCCGCGTCCAGCTCGGCGGCGAGCCGGCGCACCTGCGCCAGCGAGGCGAAGTCGGCGACGTGGTGCGGGGCGCCGAGCTCGGCCGCCAGGGCGGCCGTCTTCTGCGGCGAGCGCCCGACCAGGACGACCTGCTCGCCGCGGCCGGCCAGTTCGCGCGCCGCCGCTGCCCCGACGCCGTCGCTCGCGCCGGTGATCACGATCGTGCTCTGCTCCATGGGGGTGGTTCCTCTCCGTGTTCGGCCCGAGGCTAGCTCGCCGCCGGAGACACGGGCGCAGTCCCCGGTCCGGCGGACGCGCCGGACGCCTCCGCGTCCCGTCCGCTCTCGACGAGCGCGGCCAGCGCGACCCGGACAGCCGCGCGCTCGAGCCGGTCGGGACGGCCCAGCGCGACGATCGAGCGCACCGCGCGCACGTCGGACAGAGGCACCAGCACCACGCCCGCGCGCGGCCGGGTGGTGAAGCGCGGCAGCAGGGCGCAGGCCACCCCGGCGGCGACGAGGGCCTCGACCACCCGGTTGTCCCTGATCCGCTGCACGACCTCCAGCGCCGCGCCGCCCCGGTTCTCGATCGCGATCCGCACGGTGTCGAACGGGAACCCCGGCGGCACCCCGATCCAGCGCTCGCCGGCGAGGTCGGCCGCGGCCAGCGCCCGCCGTCCGGCGAGCCGGTGGGACGCCGGCAGCGCGACGTCCAGCGGTTCGTGGGCGAGCGTCCGGGTGAGCAGGCGGTCCGAGCCGGCCGGCACCTCGGCCAGGCTGTGCCCGACCACCAGGTCGTGGTCGGCCGCCCGGGACGCGAAGTCGGCCTCGGCCACGTCCTCGTCGGTGAGCTCGATCCCGACGTCGGTGCCGGCCAGCCGGGAGACCAGGCCGGGGAGAAGGAACTCGACCGCGCTCGGCAGGCCCGCGATCCGCACCACCCCGGACGGGCGGCCGCGCAGGTCGTCCAGCCCGCGCTGCAGGCGGCCCAACTCGGTGGCGACGCCCACCGCGCCGTCGGCGAGCAGGCGCCCGGCGGCGGTGAGCCGCAGCCCGCGTCCGTCCGGCTCGACGAGCGCCGCGCCGAACGCGCGCTCCGCGTTGCGCAGCTGCTGGCTTACCGCGGAGGGGGAGCGGAACGTCGCCTCCGCCACGGCCGTGACCGTGCCGCGGTCGGCGAGTTCGCGGAGCAGTTCGAGGTGCCGGACATCCATGAAGGAAGCCTAAAGTATTTGTTCGGAATCATGCGCTGGTGCTTCACGGACTTTCCCGCGACGATGGGGACGTGCCCGTCCGTCATCGCCTGCTCGCCATCGCCGTGGCCGCGCTGTGGGGCGTGAACTTCCTGGCCATCCACGCCTCCCTGCAGCAGTTCCCGCCGTTCTTCCTGGTCGCCCTGCGGTTCGCCCTGATCGCTGTGCCGACCATTCTGTTCGTGCCCCGCCCGCAGGTGCCGCTGCGCTGGCTGGTCGGCTACGGGCTGGGCTTCGGCGTGGCCCAGTTCACGTTCCTGTACTGGGGTATGGCGGCGGGCATGCCCACGGGGCTGGCCTCGCTGGTGCTGCAGGCGTCCGCGCCGTTCACGCTGGTGCTCGGCGCACTGCTGCTCGGCGAGCGGGTGCGCGGGCGCCAGTGGCTGGGCATCGCGGTGGCGATCGCCGGCATGGCCCTGGTCGGGGTCTCCCGCGCCCAGGCCGCGGCGCTGGTGCCGTTCCTGCTCGTGCTCGCCGGCGGCCTCGGCTGGGCCTTCGGCAACCTCGCCAGCCGGCTCGCCCAGCCGCCCAACCCGCTGCACCTCACCCTGTGGATGTCCGTGGTCGTGCCCCTGCCGATGCTCGCGCTCTCGCTCGCGTTCGAGGGCCCCGCACAGATCTGGACGGCGCTCGCGGGCTCGCTGTCCGCGTCCGCGCTGCCCGCGTGGGCGGGCCTCGCCTACACCTGCATCATCGCGACGGCGATCGGTTCGGGGATCTGGACGTGGCTGCTGGCCCGGCACCCGGCCGGCATCGTCGCGCCCTTCTCGATGCTGGTCCCGGTGGCGGGCATCATCACCGCCGCACTGGTGCTCGGCGAGCGTCCGACCGGGCTGGAACTGCTCGGCGGCGTCGTGGTCGTGGCCGGCGTGCTGGTCGGGGCCCGGCGCCCGCGTCCCCACGTCCCGGCGGAACGCCCGCCTTCTGCCGAGTTGTCAGAATCTGGTGCGGCCATGGGCGCATGAGATTCTGACAACTCGGCTGGAAGGGGTCAGCTCAGCGGTCGTCGGGCTTCGGCTCGGGGTCGGGGTCGGAGCCCGGGCCGTCCTGCTTGCGGAGCTCCTCCTCACGGCGACGCAGGTCGTCCTCCCACTGCTTGAGCATGCGCTCGTGGTCGGTGTTCGACCTCTTCAGCGTGGCGAGGAACTCGGGGTCGTCGTCGGGGGCCTTGGGGCGCTGCCGCGGCGGCTGCTCCCAGTCCGAGCGGCCCACCGGCCGCTGCGGGGCCGTCGGCGTCCGCGGCACGGAGTTGGCCGGACGCCCGGCGACCAGCCAGGCGATGCCGCCGACCAGCGGGATGATGATGATCAGCAGGATCCAGGCCCACTTGGGCAGGTTCCGGATCCTCGTCTCGTCCGCCATGATCGCGTCGATCAGGCAGAACACGAGGATGATGGCCTCGACGACGAAGGGCAGTAGGCGGATCATTCACGGCTCCCGGGTTGCTGGCGACCACGATAGGCCATCCGGGCCGGAAATCAGGCGGCCAGCACCCTCGACCGCAGTTGCCCGCAGAACGCCTGCGCGAGCAGCCGGCCGTTGCGGGAGATCTCGGTGTCCTGCGCGTGCATCGAGCGGCGCATCGTGCGGGCGTCGCCGCCGGTAAGTTCGGCCCAGCGTCCCATCAGGTCCGGGGACGCCTCGGGGTGGAACTGCACGCCCACGGCCGAACCGACCCGGAACGCCTGGTTGGGGTAGGCCTCGCTGCCGGCCAGCGACACCGCGCCGTCGGGCAGTTTCGTGACCGCGTCGGAGTGGGACTCGGCGAGCAGCGTCGGTCCGGTCTCGGCCAGGCGTCCCAGCAGCGGGTCGCCGGACGCCGCCTCGTGCCAGGTCACCGGGTACGCCCCGTGCTCGCCGCCACCGGGGTCGGCGACGGTCACCTCGCCGCCGAACGCCTCGGCGAGCAGTTGGTGGCCCAGGCAGATCGCGAGCGTGGGGACCTCGGCCTCCACGGCGGCCACCATCAGGTCCTTGAGCGGCTCCAGCCACGGGTGGTCGGCGGCGTCGTGGGCGCTCATCGTGCCGCCGAGCACCAGCAGGCCGTCGCCGAGGTCGCCCAGCCGGGGCACGTCGCGCTGCCACAGCGGGACGGCGCGGACCAGTACCCGGTTGCTCGCCAGCCAGGGACCGAACCGGTCCACCGGCACGAGCGGGTCCGGCTGGACGATCGTCGCGCGCACTGCCCTCGGCATGTTCGGAGGCTAGCGGAGGATTCTGACGGTGAGGTTACGGGGAGATGCCGCTCACGCGACCGGTGCGGACTCCGCGTCCAGCGCCTCGCGCGGGTCGGCGACCCGGGCGAGCTCGGGCCCGACCTGTCGCGAGACCAGCAGGCTGGCCAGCATCGCCACCAACACCACCAGCAGGGCGTTGCGGGTGCCGCCGAGGGCGTCCGCGGCGACTCCGATGAGGGGAGCTGCGGTGAGCGCGGCGACCGAGCCCATGGACGCCATCACCGACACCCGGCCGGGCGCCCGCAGCGGGTCGTCCGACACGGCGGCGACGGCGATCGGGAAGCACAGCGCGGCGCCGACACCCCACAGCGCGACCCCGACCAGGGCGACCTGGGGACGGGTGGCCAGTGCGAACAGGCTCAGCCCGAGAATGCCGAACAGGCCGGAGAGTTGCAGGCTCGCGACCCGTCCGAGTCGGTCGATCGCGCGGGTGCCGACGATCCGGACGATCGTCATGGACCCGATGAAGACCCCGAGCACGATCCCACCGAACGCCTCGGTGGCGCCGAAGCCGTCCACGAAGGCCAGCGAGAGCCAGTTGTTGGCGGCGCCCTCGCTCAGGGCCGCGGCGAACGCGACCGCGCCGATCAGGAGGGTGCGCGGTTCCTTCCACACGGCCAGCGCGGAGGATGCCGGCCTCGGCGTCCGGGACTCGCGGACCGGTGCGCCGGGCATCACCAGGCCCGCGGCGAGCGCGGCCAGGCGGAGTGCGCCGACGGCGACCCCCACGACCGCGAACTGCGCGACCACGGGGACGCCGGCCGCGGCGCAGGCCGCGCCGAGCATCGACCCGGCCACCGCACCGGCGGAGAAGGCGGCATGGAAGTGGGGGATGACGGCCCGGCGATAGGCCTGCTCGATCCGTGCGGACTCGATGTTCATCGGGACGTTCAGCAGTGCGCCGCCGATGCCGTTGACCACGACGCCCAGGCCGAAGACCCACCAGGACCCCAGGGCGGGGCCGACGCCCATCAGGGTGAAGCCGACGGTCATCACGACCGCTCCGGCCGCGAACACCCGGGCGCTGCCGAACCGCCCGACGATGGCCGGGGACGCGAAGACGGCGGCCAGCGCGCCGATCGAGCCGACCAGCAGGATGCCGCCGAGTTGGACGGCGTCGAGGCCGAGTTCGTCCCGCACGCCGGGGATGCGGGCGAGCCAGGAGAAGACGATCAGGCCGCTCAGCGCGAAGGCGCTGAGCAGCAGGGCGCGCGCACGGTGGTGCGCGGGGCGGGCAAGGAACTGCCTGTACACGGGAATGCTCCGCTGACTAGGGACGACACTGGGGAAGATCCCTTTGGCGCGGGCGTCGGACAACAGACGTTGGAGGGCATGCCTCCACCTCGGCCAGCCAGGCTGGACCGCGGCGTCGGGGATGCCTCCATCCCATCAGTCCCCGGCTCCGGAGTCAAACCGTGCGGCGGTTGGGTTTGCGCTACCGCCGTGATATAGTTCAGTTCTCAACTACTTTTGGAAGCTGACGCACGTGACTGAACAGACCCTCGTCCGACCGCTCACCGCGGAGAGCATCTTCACCGAGATGCACACCGCCTACCGGTTCACCCCCGAGCCCGTCACGGACGAGCAGCTGGCGCGGATCTACGAGCTTGCGAAGTTCACCCCGACCGCGCTGAACAGCCAGCCGCTGCGGATCACCTTCGTGCGCACGGAGGCCGCCAGGGCCCGGCTGCTGCCGCTGCTCGCCGAGGGCAACCGCGCCAAGTCGGCGTCCGCGCCGGTGGTGGCGATCCTCGCCGCCGACACCGACTTCCACGAGCACCTGCCGGTGGTCAACCCGCAGTCGGCCGGGGCGCGCGAGCGGTTCGCCGCGAACGCCGAGCACCGGCGCGCGATGGCCACCAACAACGCGTGGCTGGCCGCGGGCGGCTTCATTCTCGCCGTCCGCGCGATCGGGTTGGACGCCGGCCCGATGGGCGGCATCGACACCGCGGGGATCGACGCGGAGTTCTTCTCCGGCACGTCGCTGCGCACGATCATGGTCGTGAACATCGGCCACGTCGCCGAGGACGGCGCCTTCCCGCGCAACCCGCGGCTCGGCTTCGACCAGGCCGTCACCCTCGCCTGACCGGACCAAGTTGGGGACGGTTCCTAACTCGGTCCACCTTCTGGCGTGGACCGAGTTAGGAACCGTCCCCAACTCGGTCCACGCGCTCCAACGCGGCGAGGACCTCGGCCAGAACCCTTGGGTGGCCCAGTGGCAGGAAGTGCCCGGGCACGTCCACCGTCACGTTGAGCGCGCCCGGGAGCTCGCTGCCCTCGGGGACGTGTTCGTCGAAGCGGGTGCCGATCGAGGTGATCCGGGCGTTGACCGCATCGGGCTCGCCGAGGCTGACCAGGCTCGGGTGGCCGGGGACCAGCGGGCTGACGCTGCGCAGGGGGAGCAGGCGGGCGCGGCTCGAGCCGTGGAACGGGGTGCAGATCGTGACCATGGCGGCGATCCGCTCGTCTCCGTCCGCGAGCATCGCGAGCTTGCCGATCAGCCCGCCCTTGCTGTGGCCCACCAGCACCACGTCGTGCAGGTCGCGGGCGATGACCAGGTCGAGCACCGCGGCAGCGCCGTCCGCGATCGGCTGCCGGTTGTGCCCGAGCGCGGTGACCACGTGCACGGCGTAGCCGCGGCGGTGCAGCGGCAGGATCAGCGGACGCAGGAACTTCCAGTTCTCGTACACCCCGGGCAGCACGACGACCGGCCTGCCAGTGCCGCGGGCGTAGTGATCGGGGCTCGCCGGCGCGAACAGCGTGCCGACCCACGCCAGGGCCGCCCACAGGTAGTCCAGCGCCCACCACATCGCCATTCGCAGCACGCGCCCATCCTGCCCGCCCGGGGCCGCCGTCGTGACGTGATTTCGCCGCTCGTTGCGTCCCAGCCGTCCCGCACGCCCCATTCCGGACGTTCCGCGGCCGAATTGCATCATGCCGCTTGCCCCCTCGGGTAGGAACGGGGACGTGGAGATGCTCAGCGAGCTGTGGCGACGGGCCCTGGCGACCCATCCGGCGCCGGAGCCGACGGTCTCCGCGATCCTCGCTGCGGCGGCGCTGGCGCTCGTGCTGGTCGCCTGGCCGCTGGTCCGGCTGTTCATGACCGTGTGCCACGAGGCCGGCCACGCGGTGGTCGCGCTGCTGGTCGGACGCAAGCTGAGCGGCATCCGCCTGCACTCGGACACGTCCGGGCTCACCGTCAGCCGCGGCCGTCCGTCCGGACCGGGCATGGTGGCCACCCTCTTCGCCGGCTACCCGGCCGCGTCCGTGGTCGGGCTGGGGGCGGCCTGGCTGGCTGGTGCCGGCTACGCGGTGGGACTGCTCTGGCTGCTGGTCGTGCTGCTCGCGTTGATGCTGTTGAAGCTCCGCAACATCTACGGCGCGCTCGTCGTGCTGGCCACCGGCGCGCTGGTCGCGGTGTTCTCGTGGTACGCCACGCCGACGGTGGCGGGCTGGCTGGCCACCGGACTGGCCTGGCTGCTGCTGTTGGCGGCGCCGCGTCCGGTGGTCGAGTTGTTGTTCGCCCAGTCGCCCGGCTCGGACGCGGCCCAGCTGGCCGGCCTCACCCACGTCCCGCGCGTCCTGTGGACGCTGCTCTGGCTGGTGCTCACCGTCGGCGCGCTGCTGCTCGGGGCGTCCTGGTTGCTGCCGGGCCTGCTGGCGGCGTGAACCGGAATGGAACCGTCCCCGTGAACCGGAATGGGGACGGTTCTCGTCCAGGGACCGATCCTCCCTTGTCAGGGGCCTGAACCGGAA
>JBDHZJ010000005.1:0-20823 GCA_039811825.1 Propionicimonas sp. | reverse complement strand
TCGCTGCTGGCCAGCGAGGCGGCCAAGGGCACCGCGCTCGACGAACTCGCCGGCACCCTCGAGATCGACCACATCTCCGACCACCTCTACACCGCCGGCCAGCCCGACCCTGACCTGATCATCCGCACCTCGGGGGAACAGCGCATGTCGGGCTTCCTGATCTGGCAGTCCGCACACTCGGAGTTCTACTTCTGCGAGGCACTGTGGCCCGACTTCCGCAAGGTCGACTTCATTCGCGCGCTGCGCTCCTACGCCCAACGCGAGCGCCGCTACGGCCGCTGACGGCGAAGCCGTGCTGGTGCCAATCCAGCAGGACGAGCCGGACGGCCGGGTCGTCGGGCGCGCACTGCTCCTGCCCGGCGCGAGCCACCACGTCCGCCTGCACGGGCTGTTCTGGCCGGCGCGGACGCTGCTCGTGGGTGGGACGGAAGAGGAGTCGTGGCCCGGACCGGGTTGGGGACGGTTCCTTACTCGGTCCACCTTTTCCACAGGGCCCGATTCCGGTCCGGAATTGTGGATAACCCGGACCGTTCGGAACCGTCCCCGACCTGGCCCGGTGGTCGATCAGGCGTCGGCGAGCAGGAGTTCGGTGAGCGCGGCGAACAGGGGCGGTTCGAGCCGCATGGCCTGGAGGGCTGCGACGCGGCGCGCGGTCGCCGGCTCGCGCGCGAACAGCGCCCAGATCGCCTCCTTCGTCTCGTACTCCAGCTGTGCGGACGAGAGCAGGTCGTGGACCAGGCTCTCCACCGGGTTGGAGACCGGATCGCCGCCGACCAGCACCGTCGCCCCGGCGACGGTCACGACCGCCAGTTCGATGGGCGCGCAGTCCAGGCCGTGCACGACGAACCGGTAGTGGCGTTCGGCCGGCAGCAGGTCGAGCGCGCCCCCGGCCGGGGCGATCGCGAGTGTCCGGTCGTCGTCGGACCAGGCGAAGCGGGTCGTCACCGTCCGCGGCTGCGCGGCGTCGTCGTCCTCGTAGAGGGTGAACTCGCCGTCCGCGCCGGTGAAGACGTGCACCTCGAGCGCGTCCGGGTTCCCCGTCCCGTACTCGTCGGTCCGGGTCAGCGGGACGATCGCGCCGGCCTTCGCCAGCACGGGGTAGCCGGTCAGCGGACGGTGCAGCTGGACCGTCCGTCCCCCGGAGTAGCGCACGCCGGTGAAGAAGTCGATCCACTCGCCGGCCGGCAGCCACGTGGACACCTGGCCCCGCAGCGTCCCCGGGTCGACCGGCGTCGTGATCGGCGCCACCAGCAGCTCGCTGCCGAACGCGAAGGACGTGCGCGCGGCCAGCGCCTCCGGACGCGGGTCGAGCCAGTACACCGGGCGCGCGATCGGCTCGCCCAGCCGGTGCGCCCGCTCGGCCGCCGTGTAGAGGTAGGGCACCAGCCGGTGCCGCAGCCGCAGCGCCTCGCCCATCGCCTGCCGGGCCAGGGGGGAGAACTTCCACGGCTCCTTGCCCGAGAACTCCTCGTTCGTGGAGTGCAGCCGGTTGATCGGCGAGAACGCGCCCAGCTGGAACCACCGCGCCGCCATCTCGTCGTCGCGGACGCCGAAGCAGTGGCCGCCGATGTCGTGGCTCCACCAGCCGTAGCCGATGTTGGCCGCGGTCGCGGTGAAGTACGGCTGGAAGTCGAGGCTGGCCCAGGTGGTGATCGTGTCGCCGGAGAAGCCCACCGGGTAGCGGTGCGAACCGGGGCCGGCATAGCGCGAGAAGGTGAGCGGACGCCTCCCGTCCCTGGCGGAGTCGAGGAAGTGGAAGTGGTTCAGCATCCACAGCGGGTCCAGCCCGGGGATCGCGGTGAACGAGCCCTGCTGCCAGTCCAGCCACCACAGGTCGACGCCCTCGTCCTCCAGGGGGTGCAGCACCTCCTCGAAGTAGGCGACCAGGAACTCGGGGTTGGCGATGTCGAAGTTCACCGGGTGCTCGCTCGCGGTGTCGACGCCCAACCGCGCGGCCAGCGCCGGGTAGCGGTCCTCGTGCGCCCGGACGCCGTCCGCGGGGTGCAGGTTCAGCGACACCCGCAGCCCGTGCGAGTGCAGGTGGGCGAGGAAGGCGCGGGGGTCGGGGAACAGGTCGGTGTTCCACGAGAACCCGGTCCAGCCGTGGCCGTACTTCGGGTCGATGTCGACCCGGTGCCAGTCCATGTCGACGACGGCGACGCTGAACGGCAGCCGCTCGGCCTCGAACCGCTCGACCAGCTCGGTGTACTCGTCCGCGGTGTAGGCGTGGTAGCGGCTCCACCAGTTGCCCAGCGCCCAGCGCGGCGGCAGCGGCTGCGGCCCACTGAGCCGGTAGAAGTCGCGGACGGCGCCCGGCGCGTCCCACCCGTAGCCGAAGTAGTACAGGTCGGTGTTGCCCTCGATCCGGGGCGCCACCCAGCCGTCCTCGCCGAACGCGAGGCCGGTGTCGTCGAGGATGGCGTACCCGGTGGTCGAGACCAGGCCGTCCTCCAGGGGCAGGCCGCCGTCGATGCCGTCCAGGGTGCGGGCGGTGCCGCCCAGGTTGCCCGGCTGCCACGCGTCCGGGGTGAACCGGACGCCGTAGCGCCACTCGCTGTGGTAGCCCGGTCCGCCGGCGAGCCGCACGGTGAGTCCCGAGGACGAGAACGGGCCCTCGTCGTAGTCGAGCACGAGCGCGTCGGTGAACAGGTGCAGCCCGGCCGCGTCGCGGACGACCCGGAAGTCGACCGGGCCGAGGTCGCGGTGCAGGGCGAGTTGGGTGGCGCGGTCCTCGAAGCGCCCGGTGGGGGAGTACTCGAGCCGGAGCAGGCGCGGGGTGAGTACGGTGATCCGGTAGTGGTCACCGACGACCTGGTTCGCGGTGGCGGCGACGGGGCTGGTGGCGATCATCAGGTGTTGCGGCAGGTCGGCCATGCGCAGGAGTCTAGGTGTCACCGAACGGGAGGAACATCGATGGAGACCGTCAGCTTCGGGGTGCTGGGCGCCTCGGACTTCGCGCAGCACTTCACCGCGCGCGCCCTGCACGAGGCGGAGGGGGTGCGGTTCGCCGCGCTCGCGACCAGTTCGCCCGCGAAGGCCGCCCCGTTCCGGGCGTTCGCGCCCGATCTGCGGGTGCACGACTCCTACGACGCCCTGCTCGCCGACCCGGCGATCGACGCGGTGTACGTCCCGCTGCCCAACCACCTGCACGTCGAATGGACGCGCCGGGCGCTGGAGGCGGGCAAGCACGTGCTCACCGAGAAGCCGATCGCGATGCGGGCCGACGAGATCGACGGCCTGATCGAGGCACGGGACCGCACCGGGCTGCTCGCGGCCGAGGCGTACATGATCGTGCACCACCCGCAGTGGCAACTGGTGCGGCAGTTGGTCGACGACGGCGAGATCGGCGCCCTGCGGCACGTGGACACGGTGTTCAGCTACGACAACGCCGCGGACGTCGCCAACATCCGCAACCGTCCCGAGACCGGCGGCGGGTCGATCCCGGACATCGGCGTGTACACGTTCGGCTCGGCGCGCTTCGCCGCCCGGGCCGAGCCGGTCGCGCTGAGTGCCCGGATCCGGCGCGAGAACGGCGTCGATGTGTGGACCCATGTGACGGGGACGATGGCCGGTCCGGGCGGGGAGTTCAGCTACTCCTCGATCACGTCGATGCGGCTGTACAACCGCCAGGAGGTCACGTTCCAGGGCGAGACCGGGATGATCCGGGTGGTCGCACCGTTCAACGCGGGCGTCTACCGCGAGGCGCAGGTGCACGTCGTGCACGAGAACACGACCCGGGTGCACCACTTCCCGGACGTGCGCCAGTACGTGCTGGAGATGCAGGCGTTCGCGCGCTCCGTCCGCGAGGGCGTGCCGTTCGCCTGGACGCTCGAGGACGCCCGCGGCACCCAGGCGATGATCGACCTGGTGCTGGCGAACGAGGTCTGAGCCTCGCTGAACCGGAATGGGGACGGTTCCTGCGAACCGGAATGGAACCGTCCCCGCGAACCGGAATGGGGACGGTTCCTTTCCGATTCGGCACGGGGCTGTGACGAGTGGGTTAACGACGCCCCCGCGCGCGGCGTGTCGGGCTGGACCCGTCCGGTATCGCGCCTAGTCTCGGGGTTGCGGACGGGTGTCCCACCCGCCCGCACGGGAGGCACCACATGCGTCGTCCTGCTCGACAGAGCGTGACCCGCGGGCCCGCCCCCGGGCCTATGCCCTTCGGCTGACCAACCTCGGTTGAGCCGGACGGGTGGCGATCCGGCTCGGACAGGATCGACATGCCCCGCACCGCAACCCGGACCGCCTTCTCCGGAACGCGCGAGTCAGCGCTGGCCCTGAAGACCTACGTCCTCGACACCTCGGTGCTGCTCAGCGACCCGCACGCCCTGCGGAACTTCGCCGAGCACAGCGTGATCGTGCCCGTCGTGGTGATCACCGAACTCGAGGCCAAGCGCCACCACCCCGAACTCGGCTACTTCGCCCGCACCGCGCTGCGCTACCTGGACGACCTGCGCGTGAAGTACGGACGCCTCGACGCGCCCGTCCCGGTGAACGAGGTCGAGGGCACCCTGCAGGTCGAGCTCAACCACACCGACCCCGAGGTGCTGCCGCCCGGCTTCCGGCTCGGCGACAACGACTCCCGCATCCTCGCCGTCGCGCTGAACTATCGCGCCGAGGGCCAGGACGTCGTGCTGGTCAGCAAGGACCTGCCGATGCGGGTCAAGGCGTCCGCGGTCGGGCTGCCCGCCGAGGAGTACCGGCACGAGATCACCCCCGACTCCGGCTGGACCGGCATGGCCGAGGTGGACGTGACCGCTGCCACCGTCGAGGCGCTGTACTCCGACGGCGTCGCCGTGGTGCCCGAGGCGATCGACCTGCCCGTCCACACCGGCGTCGTGCTGCACGGCACGAACTCCTCTGCGCTCGGCCGGGTGCTCGGCGACGGGTCGGTGCGGCTGATCAAGGACCGGGAGGCGTTCGGCATCCACGGCCGCTCCGCCGAGCAGCGCGTCGCGCTCGACCTGCTGCTCGACCCCGAGATCGGCATCGTCTCCCTGGGCGGCCGCGCGGGCACCGGCAAGTCGGCGCTCGCGCTGTGCGCGGGGCTGGAGGCCGTGCTCGAACGCCGGCTGTACTCGAAGGTGCTCGTGTTCCGTCCGCTGTACGCGGTGGGCGGCCAGGAACTCGGCTACCTGCCCGGCACCGAGAACGAGAAGATGTCGCCCTGGGGCCAGGCCGTGTTCGACACGCTCGGTTCCGTGACCAGCAAGAACGTGATCGACGAGGTGGTCGCGCAGGAACTGATCGAGGTGCTCCCGCTCACGCACATCCGCGGCCGTTCGCTGCACGACGCCTTCGTGATCGTGGACGAGGCGCAGTCGCTCGAGCGCAACGTGCTGCTCACCGTGCTCAGCCGGATCGGCCAGAACTCGCGCGTGGTGCTCACCCACGACGTCGCCCAGCGGGACAACCTGCGGGTCGGCCGGCACGACGGCGTGGTGGCGGTGGTGGAGCGGCTGAAGGGCCACCCGCTGTTCGCGCACGTCACGCTGACCCGGTCCGAGCGCTCGCCGATCGCCGCGCTGGTCACCGAGATGCTGGAGGACGTCGGGATCTGAGCCCCACCGCTCCCTGAGGAGCGCCGACCGAGGTTGCGAGGGTCGGCACCGGACCCCCGACACAGCTCCCTGAGGAGCGGCCTCCCGAGCCTGTGACGGCCGGCACCGGACCCCCGACACCGCGCCCTGAGGAGCGCCGTCCCGAGCCTGCGAGGGACGGCGCGTCACGAAGGGCCGGCGAGGACCGGCACCCGCTCCCGCGGTGGTGCGGCGTCCGACGGCTCGTCCAGCCAGACGTGGGCCGGCGGAACCCGGCGTCGGGACGGGCCCAGCAGCGGCGAGTCGTCCGTCACGAACGAACGCAGGCGCTGCCGGCCCAGCACCGGCGCGGCCACCGCGACGATCGCCAGTGCCACCAGCAGCCAGCCGCGGGAGGCGATGCTGGTCTCGTTGACCAGCCGCCAGAGGCTGTAGGAGCCCATCCGGTGGGTCACCGAGGCGAGCACCAGGAAGTGCCAGCTCCAGTACAGGACGACGTCCACGACGACGACCGACACCGTGGCCCACACCCGGAAGCCGAGGAACACCAGCAGCGGCAGCACCCAGAGCGTGTACTGCGGGGAGAACACCTTGTTCGCCAGCAGGTAGGCCACCAGCAGGCCCAGCGCCGTGCCGGGCAGCGGGTACTCGCCGGCCCGGTGCGCCAGCCGCCAGCCGACCACCAGCACCGCACTCAGCGCGGCGGCCGTCGCGAGGGTGGCGAGCTCCATCAGCGCCCCCTGGGACAGGTCCACCCAGGTGCCCAGGTAGTACCAGACCGACATCGTGTCCTGCGTGATCCCCCGGGAGGCCTGGTACGCCAGCGGCGCCAGCCAGCCCTCCGGGTCGGCCAGGTACACCGGCAGGTTCACCGCGACCAGCAGGGCGGCCGCGGCCCCCGCGGCCTCTACGGCGCGCCGGACCCGGAGGGCGAGCGGCGTCTGGCCGGGTCCGGGACGCCCGAACAGCAGCCACGCCAGCAGCGCGGGCCCGAACAGCAGCGGGAAGAGCTTCAGCGCGCCGCCCAGGGCGAGCAGCAGGGCCGCGCCCAGGTAGCGCCGCCGCGGGACCGTCCGCGGATCCTGTCCCGCGATCAGGGCGAACGCGCCCACCGTGCACAGGGCCGGCGGCAGGTCGAGGTTGTAGGTGAGGTAGAACGCCAGCGCGGGCGACGCCGCCCACACCCACGTCCGGGCGCCGGCCGCCCGGTACAGGATCGCGGTCAGCCAGGCCGCGAGCCCGCCCATCACCACGGCGGTGATCGCGACGAACTCGGCGTAGGTGGACGCGGGCAGGCTGAGCAGCCACATCAGCATTCCGCTCAGCACCGGGTACTCCACGGTGGCCGGCGTCCCGCTTCCGGTCGGCAGCAACTGCAGGTAGGGCACCACGTGCTCGGCCAGCCCGCGGCCGTACCACATCACGGCGAGGTCGCTGTCGCAGCCGGTGGCGCCCGACAGCGACAGCGAGGCCATCGAGTTGCCGAAGCAGGGGGAGCGCAACCGGTAGCTGGCCCAGGCCGCCAGCAGGGTGACGGCGACCAGCACCGGGAGGTGCCAGGTCGCGCGGGTGTTCTTCATCTCGGCTGCACGCTAGGCAGCGTTCGTGTGCGCAGGCTGTGCGCTCCGGGCGCGCTGCCTGAGCGTCGGATGTGAGGTTCCGGCGGCGGTCGCCCGGACCGGGCCCAAACAGGCAGGCGTGGCGAACCGCACGGACCAGGCTCGCCGGCCGGTCCGTCCTCAGGTCAGGAAAGGCCGACTGCTTGCCCGGTAGAGCACGTACTCGAAGCGCCGCTCGCCGCGCACCACCGGCACGGTGATCGTCTCGACGCGGTCGGCGAGCCCGGCGAGGGTGGCCGCGAGGTCGGGGCTGGCGGCCTCGCACCAGACCACGAGGCGTCCGGACGGGGCGAGCGCGGCCAGGCAGCGGCGCAGGAAGTCCGCGCGGTAGAGCCGGGCGTTGTGGTCGTGGATCAGGAACGTCGGCCCGTTGTCCACGTCGAGCAGGATGGCGTCCCAGCTGCCCTCGACGGCGTCGGCGATGTCGCCGGTGACCAGCTCCACCCGCGGGTCGGAGGCCAGCCGTCCGAGCTGTGCGGTGGCGCCGCGGCGGGCCGCGTCCACCAGTTCCGCGGACAGCTCGACCACCCGGACGTGCTCCGCGCCGCCGTCCAGCAGCCGGGCCGCGGTGTAGCCCAGCCCCAGCCCGCCGACGAGGACGCGGGCGGCCGGCAGTGCGGCGTCGGCCAGCGCCAGCTCGGAGCCGACCTCGGTGGAGTCCATCGCGAAGACGCCGTTGACGATCAGCTCGTCCACCCCGTCCCGGGTGCGCAGCACGAAGTCCACCGGGCCATCGTAGGGTTGCCGCCATGGACAGGCGCTGGGTGGGCGCGGTGGCGGCCGCGCTGGCAGCGGTAGGGCTGGTCGCCGCGCTCGGCGGGTTCGCCCCCGCACCGCAGCGCAGTACCGGCGCCGGCCAGGTGATCCACCTCGCCCGCTGGGACCTCACCGCGCACCGCGCCGAACTCGTCGACGCCGACGCGGACGGCAACAAGACCGACCCCGCCGTGCGGGTGTGGTTCACCGTCGTGAACACCTGGACCGACTCACAGATCGAGCCGTGGGGGCTGGTGCGGGTGGTGCTCCCGGACGGCACCGCGCCCGACGACGCGTCCTGGCAGGTCGAGGGGCGCTCCGGCGGCTTCGACCCGGACGTGCCGCAGGAGGCGTTCCTCGAGGTTGACGTCGACCCCGGGTGGACGGGCGATCGGCCGCTCACCGTGCAGGTCTTCGACGAGCAGCGCTCGAACACGCCGGCCCCGATCGAGGTGTGGGGTCGCACCGCCGCGGTGGCCGTCTTCGACCTGACCTGCGAGGACCACCGATGACCGCCCGGACAGCCCGGCGCTGGCTCACCCTCGTCGCCGGGCTGCTCGTCGCCGTCGCCGCGGTGCTGCTCGCCCCGGACTCCAGCGAGGACGTCGCCTGGTCCCGGCCCGGGGCGGACGGCTGGGCCCGCGGCCCGTACGCCGACGCACAGGTCACCTCCGTGCGGCTCGCCCGGCAGATCGAAGGCGGGTTCCGTGAGCTGTCCACGTCCGCGGTGTTCGTGGTGGTGGAGCTGGAGGTGTCCGCGCACCGTGAGCTGGCGCCGACCGGTGACCTCACCCTGCGCACCGCCGACGGGCACACCTATAGCCAGCGCGACGACATCTCGGTGACCCAGGTGCCGGCGGTCGAGCCCGGGTTCACCAGCAGCGGCACCGCGGTCTTCGAGCTGCCGCCTGACCGGGTGGCCGGCGCCGACCTCGTGCTGATCCCGCACAAGGGTGGGTTGCTCTCCTTCCGGTCGGGGCTGCGCTTCGATGACGTGGTGCCGGACGGGACGCCGGTGCAGGCGAGTGTCACACCCCGCTCGACGCAGACCTGGGTGACGCCGTGAGGTGGGCCAGGGCGGCGGGTGCGCTCGCCCTCGCGGTCGCGGTCAGCGGCTGGGTGGGCTGGACGCGGTTCGCGGCGCAGGAGCCGCAGCCGTCCGCCGTGCTCACCGCCGCGGCCCCGGTCGAGTACGGCAACGCCCGGTTCACCGTGGTCGGCTGGTCGCGGCCCGCCTCCGTCGACGACGGGGACGGGAACCTCGCCGAGCCGATGGCGGGCGCCGCGTTCGTCCGGCTCGACCTGCGCGAGGAGGCGCTCGGCGCGGTCGACGAGCTCTACTGCGACGGCTGGCTGTCCGCCGGCGCGGATCGCTGGCAGAACACGACCGATGTCGGCCCGGTCAGGGCGGGCCGGTGCAGCACGAACGCCGACGGCGACCCGCTCGCAGTCGGCCGGGCCAGGGACCTCAGCTTCTACTGGGAGGTGCCCGCCGCCGTCGCGGACGGCCCGCTCGGCTTCGAACTGCGGTTCGGCGACGACGCGGCGATCATGGTGCGGCCGTGAGCTCGGCCTCGCGCTCGACGCGGGCGGCGAGCCCCCGGTCGAACGCCGCGGCGTAGAGCGCGACCTGCACCGTGGTGGCGACCAGGCCCAACAGGAGCCCGGTCAGCGGCTGGTAGCCCAGGGTCACGGCGAGCGACTGCGGGCCGATCCAGCGCTCGAGCCCGCGCGCGAGCCAGTCGATCGCCAGGCCGAAGCCGGCGGACAGGCCGATCACCGCACCCACGAAGGCCGGGCCGCGGGCGAACACCAGGCGCAGCGCGTGCGCGATCGGCAGGTACTTGTCCCGGACGTCCGCGGTGAGCCAGAGCCAGGCCCGTCCCAGCGGGCCGGCGGACTCCTCCCCGTCGCCGAGCCGGACCGCGATCCTTTCGGCCCGGGTGCCCGCGGCCAGTTCCCGGGCGCTGAAGTCGCGCCAGCCGAACACCACGCCGGTCAGGCTCACCCACAGCAGCGGGAACAGGGCCGTCGCGACGACGGCGGGGCCGATCGACACCAGCCCGTCCAGGGCGCCGCGGACGGCCTCGGGCAGCCCGCCCCAGGCCGGCACAGCGCCGAGCACCGCCTCACGGGCGTCCAGCAGCCACCGCCAGACGGCGCGTCCGGTGAGCCAGGTGGTGACCACCCGGCCCAGCGCCAGCAGCACCGCGAACAGGCTGAACACCCAGGTGCCCTCGGCGAGCGCCAGCAGGAGGGCCACGACGCGGGAGCGTCCGGGGATGCGCCGCAGCGCGGCACGGGCCAGCCAGGCGACGACGGCGAAGCCGGCGAACATCGGCCAGTCGGACAGGTTCACCGAGTACAGCTCGGCCCGCAGGCCGTAGGTGGACAGGTTGGCGACGAACAGCTGCCGCCACTGCTCCTCGACCAGCCCCCACAGGGAGAACACCGCGATGAACGGGCCGAGGCCGTCGCTGAGCACGTCCCGGCGGAGCTGGCGCGCGCGGATCGTGCCGTCCCCGGCCGCGAGGGCGACGGCCGGGAGCGCGGGCTCGAGGCTGTGCACCATCAGCGCGAGGCAGCCGACCCACCACAGGATGCCGGCGAGGAAGGCGAGGGTGGCGGCGATCCGGTTGGTCGACAACCAGGCCGACGCCTGCTGGCCGAGCAGGTTGCCGGCGTAGCCGAGGCAGAACCACCCGACCAGGCCGGGCAGCCGGTGCCACCACAGCGCTGCCGCGTCCCGGGCCAGCTGCCAGGTCGTCCGCACGCCTGCACTGTAACGGCGGCCGCAGGCCGGGAAGTCCCCGGTGCGGGAAGTTGGGGGTTTCGCCGCGTGCGGGGGCGCGCCTAGGCTCGCCGCGTCAACGACTCAAGGAGGACCGATGGACGATGCCGTCTACCCCGACCCGGCGCTGTTCGGGACGGAAGACCTCGCGCTGCGTGAAGCGGCGGCCGCCGACCCGATCGGGTTCTGGGCCGATCGGGCCGCAGAACTCGAGTGGTACCAGCCCTGGGACCAGGTGCTGGACGACTCCAGTGCGCCGTTCTTCAAGTGGTTCACCGGCGCACGTACGAACATCGTCCACAACTGCATCGACCGGCACCTGTCCGGCCCGTACAAGAACAAGCTCGCCCTGATCTGGGTCGGCGAGAACGGCACCGACTACCGCACCTACTCCTACTTCAGCCTGAACCGTGAGGTCATGACCATGGCCAACGTGTTCAAGGCGATGGGCGTCGGCAAGGGCGACAAGGTGACGATCTACCTGCCGCGGATCCCCGAGGTGGTCTTCGCGATGCTGGCGTGCGCGAAGCTCGGCGCGGTGCACTCGGTGATCTTCGCCGGGTTCTCCGCCGACGCGCTGGCGGACCGGATCGACGACTCGGAGTCGAAGCTGGTGATCACCGCGGACGGGTCGTGGGTGAACGGCGGCATCTTCAAGCTCAAGGACATCGTGGACGAGGCGATCCGGTTCTCCCCGTCCGTGGAGAACGTGATCGTGGTCAAGCGCACCGGGCACGAGGTGACCATGGACCCGCTGCGCGACCACTGGTACGACGACCTGACCGCGCTGCCGGTCGCGAAGGGCGCCTGCGCCACCGAGGAGATGGACGCCGAGGACCCGTTGTTCATCCTCTACACGTCCGGCTCGACCGGGAAGCCGAAGGCGATCCTGCACACGCACGGCGGGTACATGGTCGGTACGTATACGACATTGAAGTACACGTTCGACATCAAGGACGAGGACCGCTGGTGGTGCACGGCCGACCCGGGGTGGATCACCGGGCACTCCTACCTGGTCTACGGGCCGCTGCTGACCGGGGCGACCTCGTTCATGTTCGAGGGCGGGCCCACCTACCCGTACCCGAACCGGTGGTGGCAGCTGATCGAGTACTACGGGATCACCAGCTTCTACACCGCGCCCACCGCGATCCGCTCGCTGATGCGGTTCGGCGAGGCGTGGCCGAACCGGCACGACCTCTCCTCGCTGCGCCTGCTGGGCTCGGTGGGGGAGCCGATCAACCCGGAGGCATGGCACTGGTTCCACCGCGTGATCGGCAAGGAGCGCTGCCCGATCATGGACACGTGGTGGCAGACGGAGACGGGCATGTTCCAGATCTGCCCGACGCCGTCGATGCCGTTGAAGCCGGGGTCGGCGGGCAAGCCGTTCTACGGCCAGGTGGCCGAGATCGTGAGCGAGGAGGGCGAGCCGGTGCCGGACGGCGAGGAGGGCTTCCTCGTGCTGAAGAACCCGTGGCCGGCGATGCTGCGCACGCTCTACAAGGACGACGAGCGGTACGTGAACACCTACTGGTCGAAGTACCCGGGCAAGTACCTGGCCGGTGACTCGGCCAAGCGTGACAAGGACGGGTACTTCTGGGTGATCGGACGCACCGACGACGTGATCAAGGTGTCGGGGCACCGGCTCGGCACGGCCGAGGTGGAGTCGGCGCTGGTCTCGCACCCGGCGGTGGCCGAGGCGGCAGCGATCGGCCTGCCGCACGAGGTGAAGGGCAACGCGATCCACGCCTTCGTGGTGCTGCGGATGGGGTACGAGGGCAGCCAGGAACTCGCCGAGGACCTGCGCAAGCACGTCTCCCAGCACCTCTCGCCGATCGCCAAGCCGGACTGGATCGACTTCCCCGACAAGCTGCCGAAGACCCGCTCGGGCAAGATCATGCGCCGTGTGCTCCGCGCCCGCGCCCTCGGCCAGGACGAGGGTGACCTGACCACCCTGGAGGAGTAGCGGCCGCAGGTCGGCCCTTCGTGACGCGGTCCGGTTCGTTCCTCGCCGGGCCGCTCCTCAGGGACCGCGCCGGCGCGTGTCACCCTTCACGTTCCCTGAGGAGCGAGCGCCAGCGAGCGTCACGAAGGGCGTCAGTCACTCCTGGCCGTGACGCGGTCCGGCCCGTCGTAGCGGTCACGGATCACGGAGCAGGTCGACCTTCCGTTTGGCCTCCCGCAGGTACTCCACCAGGCGCTGGTCCAGCTCGCTGGTCCGCGGAAGTGTCCTGACGTAGTGCCCGAACAGGAGCCGGAGCAGCTGTCGGATGGCGGGACGGAGCGCGCGCGGGATGTGGTCGTCGGCGGTGACGTACCTCGCGAGCGTCTCGCGGAGCAGGTTCACGTCGACCTCGCCCGCGTCCAGGGCGAGTGCGAAGACCTGGGCGACCGTGAGTCGCGCGATCCGCCGGCTCGCGTCCAGCAGGTCGTCCAGGTCGATCTGCTCCTCGGCACAGATCGCCTGTTGCAGGGCCTCGATCGCCCGGGCGGCCTCGGCCGGACGCGTGCAGCCGGCGAGCAGGGCCGTCGCGATGGCGGTGGCTCCGTCGATCCGGCCCCAGCGCCAGTCGTGCAGCCGGAAGCCGGGAGCCAGGAAGGCGCCGAAGCCGCCCAGCTGTCCGGCCAGGAGCTTGTTCGCGCGGAACTGCTCGTCCTCTGCCGTCACGCAGCGCGGCGTGATCTGGTGCAGGGTGAACCGGGGGAACGGGTCGGTGGGGACCACCGCGACCGCCTGGGTGATCACCTCGGTCGCCAGCACCCGTTGCCAGGCCTCGGCGACGGGGAGCCCGTTCGCATCGGCCCAGATGGTGACGAGCTCCTCCATCGGCCCGTAGACGTGCCGGTAGGTGTCGTCCAGTGCTGCGAGGACGGCCGGCTTCCTGCCGATGGTCCTCGCCACCTCCCGGGCCACGATCGCGTCGTTGATGTCGGCGAGCGCGGCCAGCTCGTCCTCGATCCCCGCGATCCGGTCCAGCTGATCGGCCGGCAGCGGCGGTTCGGACCGGGCCTCCCGCGCGATGCAGCGCGCCATGCGGCGAGCCGCCCGGATGCCCCACTGCCAGACCGGGCCGCCGGGCTGCACCCGGTACGGATCGAGCGAACTCGGGAACCCGACGCTGAGCGGCTTCAGGCTGGACTCGATGGGCTTGTCGTAGTCGACGAGGTACTGGCGCGCCCGGCACAGCTGGTAGGGCTTCAGGAGTGAGTTCGCCATCGACGCCAGTTGCGGGGTGGGGAACCGGAATCCGCCGACGCCCCGGCACCCGTCGAGGCTGAGGATCTCCTCGGCCCGCACGGCTCCCCGGACGGAATCCTCCAGCGCCGCCGACAACTGGCGGTCGTCGCTGGCGAGGTCGCTCTCCCGGAAGAGGGTGAGCAACGGGCCGAGCAGGCTGGTCCAGCCGCTGGCGACGTCCACCGGCTTCGACTCGCTGGTGGGGGTGAGGTAGAGGAGCCAGCGTTCGCCCGGGTCCGACCTCGGCCGGCGGAGGATCTCCTCCATCACCGGCTGGAACGGGGCGTTGTCCAGGGCGCCACCGTCGAGGTGGTGGTGACCGGCCAGCGTGAACGGCTCGAAGGCCAGCGGGAACCCCGCCGAAGCCCTGGCGGCGTCCGCGATCGTCCCCAGGAGGCGGCGGGTTTCGTCCGGGTCGCTACCGACGAACGCCGAGGTGACGACCTTCTGGTAGTTGCCCTGGGCGTCCAGTTCGAGATGGTTTCGGTGGACGCGCGGCGGTCGATAGGTGTGATCGGGGGCCCCGAGCAGTGCCTTGCCGTCGGAGACGGGAGCTTCGCCCGGGCCGTCCGCGTCGAGCCGCGTGGAGGTGATGAAGAGTGTGACGTCGTCCTGCGCCGCCGGGAGGACGGCGCTGCATTCACCCGAGACCAGTTCGAGCAGCCTCGCCACCTCGTTCCGGAACCAGGTGCCGTTCAGGACCGAGGATCGTGGGGGACCGGAGAGCAGGGTGTCCCTGGTGAGGGATGCGCTCTTGAGCCAGAGCTGGCGCACGCCGTTCGACAGCGACCCCCCGGTTGCGATCGCGGTGGCGAGTGCGGCCGAGTCGAGTGCGCCGGCGCTTGTCCCCGCGATGACGTCCACGACGAGTTCGGTCCCGGCCAGATCGAGGACCCGGGCCCAGGCGGTGGACGTCGGCCCGGGCACGGTTCCGGGGGCACTCGTGCGGGCGCGATCGAGCTCGAGCGTGGCGCCGCCCATCCAGATGGCGTAACTGATCCCGCCGTTCATGACCACCCCGGCCCGAACGGTCGGGGCTTTGGCGGGGCTCCGGCTGGTCTGCACGGTCGGCGGCGGCGCCGCCGGCGCGAGCAGCAGGGTCGGAGCCTGTCCGGGAGCCTCGGTGCTCATTCCTGTGCCTCCTTCGGGGGCGTGCCGGAGTTCCGGACGTTCACGAGCTTGTTCATCACCGAGAACCAGAACGGTGCGCCCATGGAGATGGCCAGGGTGGAAAGGGCCAGGCCGCAGACCAGCGGGAACAGGCTGAGGTCCCAGGTTGTCCTGCACCACTGCTGGGGCCCGATCGGCAGGCCTTCCAGTTCGAGGGCCTTGATCTGGTCGTTCACGCACGTGGTCACGTCGTCGGTGCCCGACCCGTCCGTCGCGGGTTGGCAGGTGTTCGCGACCGCGGCGGCTGCGACCGCCGTGCGCAGCGGCTCGTTCGTCCACAGGTCGGTGGCGATCGCCACGGCGTCGATGTGGAAGACGACCACGACGAGTGCGGCGGCTGCGACGACCCGGCGCTTCGCCCAGCGCCGGTAGGTGCCGTTGGCCCGGTCCATCTGGGCGTCGTACCACTTCTCTATCTGGGCGAGGAACGTGTCGATGCTCTGCCCGGCCACGGTCGCGAACGCCGAGAGGGCCTGTTTCAGCGTCTGCTCGGTCGCGGCCGCCGCGACGTCCGCGAGAGCGGGATTCTGGCCAGCGTTCTCCCGAAGCGTCTCGAACAGCGCCTTGGCGACGAGATCCCCGGGGATGTAGCTGGGGAGTGTCGCGTTGCCCTTGCGGTCGGTCTGCCGCAGCGCCTTGACGAGGCCGTGGTCGAGCAGTCCGGCCACGGAGACGGACGTCCTGTTCGAACTCGTTGCGCTGACAGCTTGCTCGTAGAGCGTGAGTTCCTGCCTGGCCGCCTCGCTGAATCCACTGAGGCGCTGCCAGAGCTGTTGGCGGGTGACAGTGCGGGCGTTGACGTCCTCGCCGAGCATCCGGGCGAGTCCGGCGAGCACGATTCTGGCGCGCTTCCTGATGATGTTGGCGAACCACTCGACCATGCCGGAGGCGAGCAGGGCGCCGAGGAAGAAGATGAACGACAATCCGAGAACGGTGTCGATGACCGGCTGGAGCGACATGCCCGGCCTCCTGGGGTAAAGGCGAAGCACGGATGAGGGGCGGGTGCGTGGCCCGGGGCTGGTCGGCCGCAGCCATCGGTCGGTCAGTCATCGATCAATGCGACTGTCTCCACCACGAATTCTCGATCCAGCGGATTCCGGCCGCAGCGATTCAGGTGAATCTTCGCTGATTCACATGCGTCCCGACCGCGGGGACGGAGGATGGGGCCATGGCCGAACGCGAACTCACCGAACCCGTCTCGCTGACGCGGCGGGACGGGTCGCTGAACCCGGACGCGGTGGGCTGGGCCCGGCGTCCGCTGGTCGACACCTCGGGCATCGGGGGACGCCGCGGCTGGCCGCGGAACAAGCGCTGGGAGTACTGGAACGTGGTCACCCCCACGCACGTGCTCGCGCTCACCGTGTCGCTGGTCGACTACGCGGCCGTGCACGAGGTCTGGGTGCTCGACCGCCGCTCGCACCAGTCGTGGGGGCGGGCCGCGACCGTCCTGCCGCCGCGAGGCGCGGTGCTGCCGCCGGTGCTCGACTCGGGCCCGGCGCGGGCGCGGACGAAGGGACTGGCGATCGACGTGCTCCCGGACAGTGGTGCGGTCCGGCTCCGGGCCGAGGTGCCGCAGGTCCGCTTAGACGTGGCCGTGACCCGTCCGGTGGATCACGACTGCCTCGCGGTCGTTGTGCCGTGGTCGGCGCAGCGGTTCCAGTACACGGTGAAGGACGTCGCGCTGCCCGCGTCCGGGACGCTCACCATCGGCGAGGGTCGCTACGACGTGCCCGCGGGGCAGTCCTGGGCCGTGCTCGACCACGGCCGCGGCCGCTGGCCCTACGACGTGGCCTGGAACTGGGGCGCCGGTTCCGGCGTCACGGACGGCCGCGTGGTCGGTGTCCAGGTGGGCGGACGCTGGACGGACGGCACCGGCTCCACCGAGAACGGGATCCTCGTCGACGGACACCTGCACAAGATCTCCGCCGACCTCGACTGGGCCTACGACCTCGCCGACTGGCGCCGGCCCTGGCGGGTCACCGGCGGGGGCCTCGACGCCACGTTCACGCCCGAGTACGACCGGCAGGCCCGGACTGACCTGGGCGTCGTCTCGGCACGCACCGACCAGTGCTTCGGCTGGTGGTCGGGCAGGTTCGGCGATGTGGCGTTCGAGGGCCTCTACGGCTGGGCGGAGGACGTGCACAACCGCTGGTGAGGGCAATGCGTACAAGCCGTCACTGCCGGGCTGCGGAAGTGTCGGAGGCGGGTTCCACAATGGCGAGTGCCACCCGACCAAGGAGGATTCCCATGGCCCTGCTCAACCCGTACATCCACTTCACCGGCAACGCCCGGGAGGCGATGGAGTTCTACCGGTCCGTCTTCGGCGGGGAGCTCACGATGTCCAGCTTCGGCGACTTCCAGATGCCGGGGGTCGGTCCGGACGAGGCCGACAAGATCATGCACGGCCAGCTGGTCACGTCCGCCGGCCTCACCCTGATGGGCGCGGACACCCCGTCGACGATGGGCGAGGTCACCCCGGGCAGCCAGATCACCATCTCGCTGAGCGGCTCCGAGGCCGACGGCCTGCGCGCGTACTGGGACGGCCTCGCCGAGGGCGGCACGATCACGCTGCCGCTGAACGTCGCGCCCTGGGGCGACTCCTACGGCCAGCTGGTCGATCGGTTCGGCATCGAGTGGATGGTGAACATCGCAGGTCCGGCACAGACCTAACGTTCAGCTCTTGAGTATGTGCAGAATCTGCATATACTCAGGATATGGACGACAACAAGGACTGGCGCAGCAGCGCGGAGCAGGCCACCGAGGCGATCACGACCGCCCTCGGCGCCGCCGATCCCGAGCAGGTCGTGGCTGAACTCAGCCGGGCCGGCCGGGCCCTCGACGATGCCCTGCGGGAGGCGATGGCCGCCGCGGTGCTGGACGGCTCGAGCATGCGCCGGGTCGCCGAGGTTGCAGGGCTCGCGCCGAACTCCGTCCCGCCCCGGCTGGCCCGCAGCAAGTCGCTGGGCCCGTACGCCGACGAGGGCGCCGTGACCGCGCAGGGCATCGCCGTGGCGCGGTACGAGGCCGCTGCCGAGTCGGGTCGTCCGCCGCTGAAGTTCACACCACGACGAAGGGAGCGCCATGACCAATCCTGATCTGACCCACATCGAGTTCCTGCTCGACCGCTCCGGCTCGATGCACTCCATCAAGTCCGACATCGAGGGCGGCTTCGACGCCTTCATCGCCGACCAGCGCACCCACCCCGGCCGCACCACGGTGAGCCTCGCCCAGTTCGACGACCGCTACGAGGACGTGTACACCGCCGCCGACGTGTCCGTCGTGCCCGCGCTCGACCTGCAGCCTCGCGGTTCGACAGCGATGCTCGACGCGATCGGACGCAGCATCACCGCGCTCGGCGCCCGGCTCGCCGCGATGGCAGAGGACGAACGGCCAGGCACGGTGATCTTCGCGATCATGACCGACGGGCTGGAGAACGCCTCGACCGAGTACACCCACGCCGCGGTGAAGGCGCTGATCACACGGCAGGAGACGGTCTACAACTGGCAGTTCCTCTACATGGGCGCCGACCAGGACGCCATCGAGGTGGGCGCCAGCATCGGCGTCCGGGCCGACCGGTCGCTGAGCTACGGACGCGGGAAGTCCCGCGAGGCCTTCGCGTCACAGTCGAAGCTGACCCGCAAGCTGCGCGAGGCCGCCGCCGCGGGTGCCCCGATGGCCGCGGTCGCCTTCGACGCCGAGGACCGCGCCTCCACGCAGGACTGACCCCGACCCCATCCGCCGGGTTGTCAGAGTTTGGCGTCGCCCTGGCGACGCCAAACTCTGACAACTCGGGGGAAAGCGGCGCCGACAAGCGCGAACGGGCGTAACGTCGAAACCGGGAGGTGCCCATGACCTACCGGCCGCGCCACGAATGGAACGAAGTTGGGCCGGGGGCGGCCCCTGCCGCACCGGCCCCCGAGGCGCCACCCCAGCACGCGGACGGCCCCGTCCCCGACGCCGCGCCCGCCATCGAACTCGAGGGCGTCACCAAGTCTTACGGCACCGGTGACCTCGCCGTTCCGGCCCTCCGGGGCATCGACCTGGTCGTTCCGGTGGGCCAGTTCGTCGTGGTGCTCGGGCCGTCCGGCTCGGGCAAGACCACGCTGATGAACCTGGTCGGCGGCATCGAGCGACCCACGTCCGGCACGATCCGGGTCGCGGGCCAGGAGCTCACCGCCGACACCGAGGCCGAACTCACCGCGTACCGGCGCCGTGAGCTCGGCTTCGTCTTCCAGTTCTTCAACCTCGTGCCCACCCTGACCGCGTGGGAGAACGTCCAGCTCGTCGCCGAACTCGCCGGGGCCGGGCAGGGCGTCGCGAAGGACGCCCTCGCCGACGTGGGGCTGGCCGAGCGGGCCGACCACTTCCCGTCCGCACTGTCCGGCGGTGAGCAGCAGCGGGTGGCGATCGCCCGGGCCCTCGCGAAGGCGCCGTCGGTGCTGCTCTGCGACGAGCCGACCGGCTCCCTCGACCTCGACACCGGACGCCAGGTGCTCGCCGTCCTGCACGGCGTCAGCCGCAGCGGCGCGCGCACGGTCATGCTCGTCACCCACAACTCCGCGATCGCGGCGATGGCCGACCGCGTGCTGCGGCTCGGTTCGGGGCGGCTGGTCTCCGACGACCTGGTCGAGCACCCGGTGCCCGCGGAGGAGATCCGCTGGTGAAGATGCTGCGGCGGACGCTGCTGCGCGACCTGCGGGCCCGCGCGCCGCAGTTCGTCGCGCTCGGGCTCACCGTGCTGCTCGGCGTCGCCCTGTTCGGTGCCTCCTTCGACGCCTACCGCAACCTCACGGCGTCCTACGGCGGCCTCTACGACCGGCTCGCCATGGCCGACCTGGTCGCCACCGGCGGCACGTCCACCGACGTCGCCGCTGCGCTGGACGACCTCGACGGGGTGGACGCCACCGCCACCCGTGCGGTCGGCGAGACCGCCGCCGAGTTCGACGGCGAGCGGCAACTCGTCCGCGTCGTCGGGATGCCCGCGAACGGCGAACCGGCCGTGAACAAGGTGCTCGTGCTCTCGGGGGAGAACCTGACGCCGGGTCGTGACGACCAGGTGCTGGTCGAACAGCACCTCGCCGCGACCAGGGAGGTGGTACCCGGCGACCACCTGCTGGTGCTCACGGCCACCGGCTGGACCACCGTCGAGGTGGCCGGCGTGGTGGCGTCGCCGGAGTACCTGTGGCCGGCGCGCAGCCGGCAGGAACCGATCGTGCCGTTCGACCAGTGGGGCGTGCTGTTCGGCCCCGAGGCACTGGTCGGCACCCTGGCGCCGGAGGCGGTGCACACAGAGGCGATGGCCACCTTCGCCGCGGCCGACGCGCCGGGCGACATCGAGGCGCAGGCGGAACGCACGGCGCTCGACGCCGGCGCGACCTCGGTGCAGCCGCTGGCCGAGCAGCCCTCCGAGGCCACCCTCGACGAGGACGTGAGCGGGTTCGGCGAGATGGCGGTCGGCTTCCCGGTGATGTTCCTGCTCGCCGGGGCGCTCGGCATGGCCGTCCTGCTGGGCCGGATGATCGCGACCCAGCGCGCCCAGATCGGTGTGCTGCGCGCGCACGGCGTCTCCCGGCGCACGATCCAGGGCCACTACCTCGGCTTCGGGCTGCTGATCGGGCTCGCCGGGTCGGTACCCGGCGTGGTCGTCGGCGGGCTCGCCGCGGCCAGCATCTCCCGGCTGTACACGGCGATGATCTCGGTGCCGATCAC
>JBDHZJ010000004.1:0-22851 GCA_039811825.1 Propionicimonas sp. | reverse complement strand
ATCAGCAGGGCACGCACGGGCGGCTGGGCGGAGGTCACCCCTCCATCCTCACCGGCCGCGCGGACGAGGTCCAGTTGGAAGCGTCGTGGACCGAGTGAGGAACCGTCCCCAACTCGGTCTGGACCGGATGGGGACGGTTCCGCGTCGGCTCAGCCGATGGGCGCGCTCCGGATCGGGTGGTCAGGTCCTCACTGCCGTCCATGCGCCGTCAGCCTTCACGATCACTACGGACGGGCCCTCCTCGATGGGCACCACCCCGGAGTACCTGCCGATTTCGTTCACGGCGAGGTTGGGGAATCCCCCAGTCTCCTGGAGGACCACAAAGTTGCTGCGGCCCTTGTGGATGACCTTGTAGTCGGCTGCGCCGCCGTTGTAGAGCATGACCTTGTCGCCCTTGCCCGATTCCTTCGCGCCGAACTCCGGTGCTGTCGAGATCGGAGCGATCTTGAGCGTCCAGCGACCATCTGCGGTGATCTTCAGCTTCTTGCTGTCGTCGTCGAAGGAGAACCCGTAGGCGGTCGTCCCGGAGTAGTCGCCGATCTCGTTCACCAGCAGATCCCCGTTGGACTTGTTGTGCGAGTCAAGCACGTAGACGGCGAAGTTCGACGAGCCGTTGTGGGTGAGCGTGACCAGGCCTGCGCTCGCTCCGGCCGGCAGCTTGACGATGCTGTCTCCACGACCGTTCTTGGTGATCCTGCTGAACGTTCCGTATGCCTCGTCGTAGGCGTTGGGGGCCGCAGGGGCGTCTCCCTCCTCGGTCGGTTCTGCGGTGGCATCCGTCGTGGCGTCATCGGAGGCGTCCGAGGGCTCCTGGGACGGGGCGGCCGCCGTTACGCTCGCTGCCGGTGCGGAGGCGGGTTGGGATTGGTCGCGGTTCCCGCCCGCCGCGGCAGACGCTCCCACGATGAGGATCAGGGCCGCCGCCGGGATGAGCACGCGCTTCTTCTTGTACCACGGGCGAGCGGAGGGCTCGGGCGTCGCCGGGCTCGGTCCGGCACCGGGGACCGGCGGGTTGCCCGGCTGAACCGGCGCGGATTGAGGCTGGGCCGCTGCGGCCTGGGGCGGCGCGGTGGGGGCAACCTGTTCGGTCCATCCGTTGCCGTCCCAGTAGCGCTGAGTGCCGTCGGGCTGCGGGTACCAACCCGCGGGAATCTGGGTCATTACTGCTCCTGCCTGGAGGGTGCGCCAGGGCGTCAGTGCAAAGGCGCGGCTCATGCAGGCTACGTAATTCCGCGGGTGCGGATTCAGTCCCCGTTCGGGCGACTTGTGCCGGGGCAAGGCATGGACCGAGTTCGGAACCGTCCCCAACTCGGTCCGGATCTGGTGGACCGGGTTCGGAACCGTCCCCAACTCGGTCCGGACCGGATGGGGACGGTTCTCAAGGTGCGTCAGCCGATCGGGTGCGGCTCGGGACGCTGCGCGGGCTCGGTGACCTGCTCGATCGAGCGGGCTGCGCCCTTGTCGGCGCTGAGCGCCATCGCCGCGTACACCTCCAGCGCCTTCGAGACCACGCGGTCGCGGTTCCTCGGCCGCCAGCCGAGCTCGTCCTGCCGGGCGCGGCGCTCGGCGAGCGTGGTGTCGTCCACGAGCAGCGTCATCGAGCGGTCCGGGATCGAGATCTCGATCAGGTCGCCGTCCTCGATCAGGCCGATCGCGCCGCCGGACGCCGCCTCCGGCGAGACGTGGCCGATCGACAGCCCGGACGAGCCGCCGGAGAACCGCCCGTCCGTGATCAGTGCGCACTGCGGGCCCAGCCCGAGCCCCTTCAGGTACGACGTCGGGTACAGCATCTCCTGCATGCCCGGGCCGCCCTTCGGGCCCTCGTAGCGGACGATCACGACGTGGCCCGGCTGCACCCGCTTGGACAGGATCGCCTCGACGGCCTCCTCCTGGCTCTCGGTCACGATCGCCGTGCCGCGGAACACCCACTGGTCCTCCGGCACGCCCGCGGTCTTCACGATCGCGCCGTCGAGGGCGATGTTGCCCTTCAGGATCGCCAGGCCGCCCTCGACGGTGTACGGCGTCGCGACCGACCGGATGCAGCCCTTCTCGGTGTCGGTGTCGAGCTCGTCCCAGCGCACGGTGGACGAGAACGGCTCGGTGGTGCGCACGCCGCCGGGGGCCGCGTGGAACAACTCCACGGCCTCGGGCAGCGCAGTGCCGCTGCGCACGTCCCAGTTCGCCATCCAGGTGGCCAGGTCGGGGGAGTGGACGGCATGCACGCCGGTGTCCATCAGCCCGCCCCGGTCGAGCTCGCCCATGATCGCGGCGATGCCGCCGGCGCGGTGCACGTCCTCCATGTAGTAGTTCGTGGACGACGGCGCCACCTTGCAGATGCACGGCGTGGTGCGCGACAGCGCGTCGATGTCGTCGGAGTCGAAGGCGACCCCCGCCTCGTGCGCCGCCGCCAGCAGGTGCAGGACGGTGTTGGTCGAGCCGCCCATCGCGATGTCGACCCGCATGGCGTTCTCGAACGCCGGCTTGGACGCGATCGACAGCGGCAGGACGGAGGCGTCGTCGTTCTCGTACCAGCGCTTCGCGAGGTCCACCACCAGCTTGCCGGCGTTGACGAACAGGTCCTTGCGGGCCGCGGAGGTGGCCAGGGTCGAGCCGTTGCCCGGCAGGGCCAGCCCGATCACCTCGAGCAGGCAGTTCATCGAGTTGGCGGTGAACATGCCCGAGCACGAGCCGCAGGTGGGGCACGCGTTCTGCTCGATCGAGAGCAGTTGCTCGTCGGACACGTTCTCGTCCACGGCCATGTACATGGCGTCGACCAGGTCGAGCCGGGGGTGGGCCAGCGCCACCCCGTCCACGACCTGCGCCTTGCCGGCCTCCATCGCGCCGCCGCTGACGAACACCGTCGGGATGTTCAGCCGCAGCGCCGCGAGCAGCATTCCTGGCGTGATCTTGTCGCAGTTGGAGATGCACACCAGCGCGTCGGCGCAGTGCGCGTTCACCATGTACTCCACGGAGTCGGCGATCAGCTCGCGGCTGGGCAGCGAGTAGAGCATGCCGGAGTGGCCCATAGCGATGCCGTCGTCGACGGCGATCGTGTTGAATTCCCGGCCCACGCCGCCGGCTTCGGCGACCGCCTCCGCGACCAGGGCGCCCATCTCCTTGAGGTGGACGTGGCCGGGCACGAACTGGGTGAACGAGTTGGCGATCGCCACGATCGGCTTGCCGAAGTCCGAGTCGACCAGGCCGGTCGCGCGCCACAGGGCGCGGGCGCCGGCCATGTTGCGGCCGTGGGTGACGGTACGGGAACGCAGTGCGGGCATGGGCTACCTCGATTCGACTTCAACCCAACCAGCGTAGTCCGCGGCCTATTCCTGGTGAACCGGATCGACCGGGGGGCGAGACCGGCGGCGTCCGCGGGCCGGGGACGGTTCTTGCGAACTGGAACGGAACCGTCCCCGTGAACCGGAAAGGGGACGGTTCTAGTGAACTGGAAGGGAACCGTCCCCGTGAACCGGAAAGGGGACGGTTCTAGTGAACTGGATTGGGGACGGTTCTTGCGAACGGGAAGGAACCGTCCCCGCGAACCGGAATGGGGACGGTTCTTGCGAACCGGAAAGGAACCGTCCCCGCGAACCGAGGGGGACGGTTCTCGCGAACGGGAACGGAACCGTCCCCGCGAACGGGAATGGGAACCGTCCCCGGGCCGGGAGGAGCCGGTCCCCCCGGCGGGCGTCACCCCGTCGGGGTATTTCGGACACGCTCGGACCGGGGTTACTCTCGTTGGATCGAATTCCACAAGCGGCGAGGGGTCGGGGTGACGCGCGAATTCCCGGGCGGAGTGCTCCGCCCCGTTGTGGTCGGCGGCCTGCTGGTCGCCACCGCGGCGCTCGCCTGCGCGACCCCCGCGTCGGCCGACTGGCTCGGCGGGGAGCGCCCCGTCACGACCGGTGCGGGATCACAGCAGTGGCCCCAGCTGTCCGGCTCGCGGCTGGTCTACACCGACGAGAGCGCGGACGGGGGCTTCGACGTCCGGGTGCACGACCTCGACACCGGCACCGACCGGGCGGTCACCACCGACCACTCCGCTACCGGCAGGGCCGCGATTTCCGGCAACCGGGTCGTCTGGGTCGACTCCGACGCGGGCGTCTGGTACGCCGACCTCGCCACGGGAAAGCACCGGCGGCTGTCGGACGGCGTCGGGGACGGCCCCTCGATCTCGGGACGACTGGTCTGCTACACCTCGCTCGGCGACGTCCACGTCCACGACCTGCGCACGGGCTCGGACCAGGTCGTCTCAGCGCCCGCCGCCCGGGCCAGCAACTGCGACATCTCCGGTGAGCTCGTCGTCTGGCAGGACGACCGGTTCGGCAACGCCGACGTGTTCGGCTACGACCTCACCACCCGTACCGAGACCCGGATCACGAGCGACCCGTCCGGCCAGACGATGCCACGGGTGGACGGCGACCTCGTCGTCTGGCAGGACGACGCAAAGGGCGCCGACGACACCGACATCGTCGCCGTCGACCTGTCGACCGGCGTGACGACCCTGGTCTGCGGCGCGGTGGGGGCACAGTCGTTGCCCGAGGTCGCCCAGGGCCGGATCGTCTGGACGGACGCGCGGTTCGGCGACGCCGCGGTCTTCCTCTACGACATGCTCAGCGGGGTCGAGACCCGGGTCACCGACGACGCCGGCCTCAGCGGCGGCGCCGCCCTCTCCGGGGGCCGGATCGTCTACGCGCAGCGCAGCAGCGGCCACCACCTGTTCGTGCGGACGATCACGCCGCCCGTGCTGAGCACGGAGCTGGCACCGGTCGTCCCCGGCGACCTGCCCCGGCTCAGCGGGGTGCTGGCCAGGACCGACGGGCTGCCCGTGATCGCCGTGGTCGTGCAACTGGAGTCCTCGGCGGACGGCCGGGCCTGGGTCGAGGCCGGCTCCGCGGTCACGGCCGGCGACGGCAGTTACGCGTTCACGCTCCCGGAGTCGCCGCTGCCGGTGTGGTTCCGCGTCCGCTTCGACGGCGCCCAGGACGTGGCCCCGGTGGTCGGCGAGCCCGTCCGCTTCGAGGGCGCTCGCTGATCCCGGCAGTCCCCTACAGGTCCACCTCGCCGCTGATCACGGTGAGCGTGCGGCCGCCGATCCAGACCTCGGCGCCGTCGTCGTGGACGAAGACCTCGCCGTGCCGCCCGACCTGCGAGCCCTGCGTGGCGACGTAGTCGGCGGGCACCCCGCCCCGGGCGCGCAGCCACTGCGCGACGGCGGCGTTGAGGCTGCCGGTGACCGGATCCTCCATGTCGGCGAGGATGCCGCGCACCTCGTAGGCGTAGCCGCCCTGGTCGCGGCCGACCAGCCCGAGGAAGTCGTGGCGGCCGAGCTGGGTGCGGTCCACCCAGGCGCGGCGGACGGCGCCCGCGTCCTCGAGCTCGACCATCATCCAGGGTGCGCCGTTGTCACCCCACTCGTGGTCGACCCAGTCGGTGCGGGGCATGCCGAGAGCGGCTTCGGCGATTGCGAGGTGCGCCTCGTCCAGCGGCCCCGACCGACGCCGCGGCGGTGCGGCGAAAGCCAGCTGTTCCCCGTCCCAGCGCAACCGGACGAGGCCCACGCCGCACTCCTGCACGACCTCGCCGGCGTGTTGGGGCACGCCGCCGCCCTCGAGCCAGGCGTGCGCGCTGCCCAGGGTCGGGTGTCCCGCGAACGGCAGTTCGGAGCCGGTCGTGAAGATCCGCACCCGGTAGTCGGCGTCCGGCCGGGTGGGTGGCAGCAGGAACGTGGTCTCGGACAGGTTCGTCCACGCGGCGAAAGCCTGCATGGTGGCGGTGTCGAGCCCCTCGCCGTCCCGCACGACGGCGAGCGGGTTGCCGGTGATCCCGCCGTCACCGAAAACGTCGACTTGGCAGAACGGCCGGACCATCGTCGGCCCTCAGTCGCCCAGGCCGGTGCCGAGCTGGCGTGCGGTGAGGATCCATTCGTGGTCGATCGGCACCAGCTTGAGGTGCCCGGCCACCTCCTCGAGCGGGACGAGCTCGGTGTCCTCGCCGCGGGCGGCGACCATCACCCCGAACTGGCCCTTCTCGACCGCGTGCGCGGCGGCCGTGCCGAGCCGGGACGCGAGCAGCCGGTCAGCCGCACACGGAGTGCCGCCGCGCTGCACGTAACCGAGGATCGACACCCGTGACTCCAGGCCGGTCGCCGCCTCCAGCTCGCGGGCCAGCTTGAAGGTGTGCTCGCGCTGCTCGTCCTCGACATTGGCCAGGTGGGCCTTCGCTGCCCGCACGGACTCGGGGGTCTTCGCCGCCTTGACCAGGAGCTGCGCCGCCTCGTAGTCGGCGGCGTCCTGCACGTCCCGGGCGCCCTCGGCGACCGCGACCACGCTGAAGGTGCTGCCGTGGTCGAGCCGGCCCTTGATGGTCTCGGCGACGCTCTCCACCGAGTACGGGATCTCGGGCAGCAGGATGATGTCCGCGCCGCCGGCGATGCCCGCGCCGAGGGTGAGCCAGCCGGCCCGGTGGCCCATGATCTCGGTGAGGATGATCCGGTGGTGGCTGTGCGCGGTGCTGTGCAGCCGGTCGACCGCCTCGGTGGCGATCTCCATCGCGGTGGCGAAGCCGAACGTGGTGTCGGTGCGGGCGATGTCGTTGTCGATCGTCTTCGGCAGCGTGATCACGTTGATGCCGGCGTCGGAGAGCCGCTTGGCGTTCTTCGCCGTCCCGCCGCCGCCGAGCATGACGAGGGCGTCCAGACCCTCCTTCTCGCAGTTCTCGACGACCTGCGGGCGCATGTCGGTCGCCTCGCCGTCGACGGCCATGCGGTGCACCTTGTCGCGGCTGGTGCCCAGGATGGTGCCCCCGATGGTGAGGATGCCTGAGAGCGCCCTCGAGTCGAGTGGGGTGAAACGGTTCTCGACCAGGCCGCGGATGCCGTCGCGGTAGCCGAGCAGCTCCCAGCCGTTGTTGATCGCCGCCTTGCCGAAGCCGCGGATCGCCGCGTTCAGGCCGGGGCTGTCACCGCCTGCGGTGAGGATGCCGATCCGCTTCTTCGCCTGCGCCATGTCGTCCCCTTTTTCCGCTCGGCTTTCAGGCTAACGGGTGGCGGGGTCCGGCTGCGACGGGTTGGGAGGATACTGGGGCGCAATGATCCAGTGAGGGGGAGCCCTGCCATGCGTCGTGTCCTGACCGCCCTGCTCGTCGCCCTGCTCGGGCCCGGGCTCGTCGCGTGCGCGACGGTCTCGCCGGTGGCCCCCGCCACGCCGTCCGGGACTCCGACCACGGCGACGCCGACGCCCGTCGCGACCAGTGCCACTCCGACGGCCACGCCGACCCCCACCGCCACGCAGACCCCGACCGCGGACAACGCCACGCTCGTCCTCCGCGGCGACGGCCTGGGCGCCTATTCCTTCGGCGCGAAGCAGGGTGACGTGACCGCGCTGCTGGAGCAGGCGCTCGGCAAGCCCGACGAGAGCTCGCAGGGCGTCCGGTGCCCGCTCGACGACGGCAGTCCCTGGGCACAGACGGTGAACTGGGGCTCGTTCTGGGTGGAGTACGACGCGAAGGACGCCTCGAAGAAGTCGCCGCGGACGCTGGCGGCCTGGGGAACCTCGGTCGGGTCGCCGTTGCCCGCCCCGCTGGTGCTGCAGGACGATGTGCCGCTCACGCTCACCTTCGCCCAGCTGAAGGCGAAGTACCCCGCCGGCAAGCTCCAGGACCTGGGCCTCGGCGACGGCAGCAAGCGGTTCACCCTGCCGAACAAGATCTTCTTCGTGGGCGCGGGCAACAAGCCGCTGCGCGCCCAGGCGGGCGTGTTCGGCATCTGCGAGTGAGCCGCCACCGTGTCGTCCCCGGTCCCTGAGGCGCGCCCAGCCCCGCCTTCCGGTCCCTGAGGCGCGCCCAGCCCCGCCTTCCGGTCCCTGAGGAGCGCCGCGGTGAGGCACGAACCGGGGTGCGTCACGAAGGGCGCGTCACGAAGGGCGCGTCACGAAGGGCGCGTCACGAAGGGCGCGTCGCGAAGGGCGCGTCGCGCCGATCAGCCCAGCGTGAGCACCAGTTCGTCCCCGGAGCGCACGAAGCCGATCCGCTCCAGGTAGTGGCGCGACATCTCCGAGTCCGCCCTGGCCGTGATCCGCTCGAAACCGGCGCCGGTGAACACGCGGGCGCCGCGGCCGTAGAGCCACCGACCGATCCGTGAATCGCGGTACGCGTGCATCACGTAGTCCAGCCGGAGCCGCAGCGTACTCCCGTCCGGGGTGCCGACGAACGCGCCCGCGGGCAGGCCGTCCCGGATCAGGACGAGCACGAAGTCGTCGGGCGCCGGCTCGTCGAAGTCCGGGTGGATGCCGGCGATGTCGGCAGCGTGGGAGTGCAGGAAGTCGAGCAGGAACGGCGCGTCCGGGTCGATCGGCACCGCACCGAGGTCGCGGTTCGGGGCGAACTCCTTGCGCAGGAACCAGATGTTGAGCACGGCCACGGCCGCGTTCGTGATGATGATCGGGATCGACGGCAGCAACGCCCCGTAGACCACGAACACCACCGAGCCCACCAGCGAGACGATGCGCAGCCGAACCACCGATGTCATCGCGAGCGACGCCACGACGAGCGCGGACGCCAGGTAGCCGACCAGTTCCACCGGGCTGAATCCCATCCGGCCACACTACGGCCGCTACGGTGGGCGCGTGCCGAAACAGCCAGAGCAGCCGCAGGCCCGGGGAGGCGAGGGATCGCTGCGCGCCCGGCTGCGGCTGGTGGCGGTGGTGCTGCTCGGCTTGCTCACCGCGACCTACCTGGTGCTCGCGGTGAAGCTGTACTTCTTCCCCGCCGTGGAGGCGGTGGCGAGCGGGCTGTTCGGCATCGTGCTCGCCGTGATCGCCCTGCTCTACGCGCTGGCGACCCGGGCGGTGCTGCGGCAGTCCCGGGTGGGGCACCTCCTCGCGGTCGTGCTGTGCGTGCTCGCCGTGGTCCTTGGCCTGACGCCGGGCATGACCTGGATCGACTGGACGGTGCTGGGCGTGAACCTGGTCGCGGTCGCCGTGCTGCTCGGCTGCGTCCCGCGCAAGGCCCCGGACCGAGTTGGGGACGGTTCCTGACTCGGTCCACCCCGGGCGGTGGACCGAGTCAGGAAACGTCCCCAACCCGGTCCGCGGTCGGCTCGTCCCCGTCCCGGGTCGCGCGGGGTTGCCCGCTCGGGTAAGGATGGGGCCCATGCCTCTCGATGCCGCGAACCCGCTGTCCGTTCCGTCCTCGCTGCCGTTCGAACTGCCCGACTTCACCGCGATCCGCGACGAGCACTACCAGCCGGCGATCGATGCCGGCATCGCCGAGCACCTCGCCGAACTCGCCGCGATCGCGGCGGACGCGGAACCGGCGAGCGTCGCGAACGTGATCGAGGCCTGGGAGTCGGCCGGACGCCTGCTCGCCCGCGCGCTGAACGCCTTCTACACCAAGCAGCCGGCCGACACCAACGACGTCCTGGACGCCGTCGACGCCGCGGTGGCACCACAGCTCGCCGAGCACTCCGACGCGGTGTACCTCGACCGGGCGCTCTACGAGCGGGTGGCCGCACTGGCGAAGCGGGCCGCGGCGGGGGAGGTCGAGCTCGACGCGGCGTCCGCCTACTGGCTGGAGCGCCGCCTGCTCGCGTTCGAGCGGGCCGGGGTGAACCTGCCGGAGGCCGACCAGGCCCGGCTGCGGGCGCTGAACCACCGGATCGCCGAGGTGCAGTCCGAGTTCGGCCGCAAGGCGCTGGCCGGGATGAACGCCGGCGCGGTGCTGGTCACCGACGAGGCCGAGCTGGACGGGCTCAGCGCAGCGGAGGTCGCCGGTGCCCGCGAGCGTGCCGCCGAGCAGGGCCACGCGTCCGGCTGGCTGATCGAGCTGGGCAACACCTCGGGGCAGCGGCCGCTGGACGTGCTGAAGAACCGCGGCCTGCGCCGCCGGATCCACGAGGCGGCAGTCGGTCGGGGGCTCGGCGGCCCGCACGACACGCGTCCGCTGGTGGTCGAGCTGGCGCGGCTGCGCGCCGAGCGCGCCGACCTGCTCGGCTTCGCGAACCACGCCGCCTACGTGGCGGCGGACGGGTGTGCGCGTACCGGCGGGGCGGTCTGGGAGCTGCTCACGAAGCTGGCGCCGGCGGCCGTCGCGAACGCGCGTGCCGAGGCGGCCGACATGGAACCGGTGTGGCAGCGGGTCGCGCCCGGCGAGCGCCTGGAGGCGTGGGACTGGCAGTTCGTCGCCGAGTTGCTGCGCACCGAGCGGTACAGCCTGGACGCGACGCTGCTGCGCCCGTACCTCGAGCTGGAGCGGGTGCTGCACGAGGGGGTGTTCGCCGCGGCGAACGGTCTGTACGGGATCAGCTTCACCGAGCGGGACGACCTGGTCGGGTACAACGATGAAGTACGCCTGTTCGAGGTTCAGGAGGCCGATGGCACGCCGGTCGGGTTGTTCGTCGCGGACTTCTACACGCGACCCGGGAAGCAGGGCGGCGCGTGGATGAACAACCTGGTCGACCAGAACCACCTGCTCGGCCAGCCGCCGGTGGTGGTCAACAACTCGAACCTGGTCAAGCCGCCGGCGGGTGAGCCGACCCTGATGACGTGGGACGACGTGATCACGCTGTTCCACGAGTTCGGGCACGCGCTGCACGGGTTGCTGTCGGACGTCCGCTACCCGTCCCAGTCGGGCACCGAGACGCCGCGCGACTTCGTCGAGTACCCGTCCCAGGTGAACGAGGTGTGGGCGCTGGACGCCGGGATCCTGCCGCGGTACGCCGTGCACCACGCGACCGGCGAGCCGATGCCGGCGGAGTGGGTGGAGACGTTGCGCGGCTCGACGCTGTTCCAGCAGGGGTTCAAGACCACCGAGTACCTGGGTGCGGCGCTGCTCGACCAGGTGTGGCACCGGACGCCCCTGGCGGAGCTGCCCACCGATCCGGAGCAGGTGGAGGAGTTCGAGCGGGCGGCGCTCGCGTCCGTCGGCCTCGACTACGGGCTGGTGCCGCCGCGCTACCGCTCGACGTACTTCCGGCACACGTTCGAAGGCGGCTACGACGCGGGTTACTACGCCTACATCTGGTCCGCGGTGCTGGACGCGGACACGGCGGCGTTCATCCGCGCCCACGGCGGCCTGACCAGGGAGAACGGCGAGCGCTTCCGCCGCCGGCTGCTCGCCCGCGGTGGCTCGATCGACGCCATGGACGCCTTCCGTGACTACCGCGGCGCCGACCCTGAACTCCGCCACCTCCTCGAGCGTCGCGGCCTGTCCGTCTAGCGGGGACGGTTCCGGACCGTCCGGCTTTTCCACAGGCGGACGGCACGCGTCCCCGAGAGCCGGGGACGGTTCCGGACGGTCCGGCTTTTCCACAGGGGCGTGTCCCCGACAGGACATGTCCACAGGGCGGCCAGTGGGCAGGCGGCTTCTGCCCGATTGTCCTCCGAAGGATCAGATGAGTTCTCGGGACGGATGGGGACGCGCAACGTGCATCCGCTTCACCGCGGACGCGCTCAGCCCCGTGATTCTGCTGATCTGCTCGTACGGGACGGATCGCAGGCGCAGGTCGCGGATTCCCCGATGCTGCGCCGCGAGACTCAGCGCGCCGAACTCCACGGGCGTTGCCGCGCCCGTCGCGCGGTGGAGCAACTCGGCCGCCCGATCGTCGCTGCGCTGCGGCCGACGGCGTTCGTCGGGCATCGGATCGTCCGGCAACGCCGGTGGCAACTCGGCGATGTGCGCCAGCACTGCACCGCCAAGAAGGCGCCGCAGCTCCTCTCCGTCCACCGCGCTCGAAGGTCTGCCCAGAAGCCGACGGCTGCTCCACCTGTAGTCGTCCGCCCGCTCTACGAGTCCGGCCTCGACCGGGTTGTCCCAGACGTAGCGGATCAGCTTCACCAGGTACTCGCCGGTCTCCACGGGCCGGCTCTTGAACCGGTCCTGGAAGAGGTGACCCACGCGTCCGTACTTGTGGTTGAACCATCCGGCGTACCGGACGCCGACTCGCTTGACGACGCTTCCGATCGGCTCCCTCGTGGTGCGCAGCACGAGATGGACGTGGTTGGTCATCAGGCAGTAGGCCAGAACCAGGCACCCGGAGGCCGCCTTGGCCTGCGCCAACGATTGGAGGAACCGCTCCCGATCCTCATCCTCAAGGAAGATCGCGTCGCGGTTCACGCCGCGCAGCATCACGTGGTAGATCCTCGAATCGGCGTGCTGTCTGGCGTGTCGAGGCATGGTCCTCCTGACTCCACGGAAGAGATCGAGCCTAGGCAACTGGCCGGCGAGTCTGGATGCCCGGCCGCGGATCTGTGGACATCTCGTAGCGATTCGGCGAGACCTGTGGATAACCCGGACGGTTGGGAACCGTCCCCGGATCTCCGGACCGAGTGCCGGATTCCTGTGGAAAAGCCGGACCGTTCGGAACCGTCCCCGATCAGCGGAGGGTGTCGAGGTAGTAGATGCTGGCGAGACGCGAGGGGCCGTCGGGGTCGGGACGGGACGCGAAGCCGAAGCACAGCCGCGGGGTGCCGTTGACCACGTCGACGGCGAGGCCCTCGGGCTCGCGGTACTCCAGCGAGCGGCCGATCCGGATCCGGCGCTGCTGGACGATCCGGCCGGTGCGCAGGTCGATCGCCGAGAGGAATGTGTTGAACGGATCGGACGCCGTGCCGGCGTGGCCGCCGGTGCCGACCCACGTGTAGACGTAGGAGCCCAGCACCGTGAACGCCTGCAGCACCGGGGTGCCGCCATCGGGCTGCAGCCGGGTGTTCGGCGGCTCGGGAATCGCAGCGAGCGGGCGGCCGAAATCGCCCTGCGCGGCGTCCGCGAGGCGGTAGAGCCGGTAGGTCGTGGCCTCGCCGTCGAACCGGCGAACCAGCAGCCGCTTCGCCACCGGGTCGATCGCACAGCCCACCTCGGGGCTGCCGGTGAGGAACTTCTCCACCTTCGGACGCCGGCCCGGCGCGAACCGGAACCGCGCCAGCGCCGTCCCCCGGCCGGCACTGGTGTTCTCGGTGGCATCCGACTCGAGCCACAGGTACGACTTCGACCCGACCGACTCCACGCCGAACGACTGGCCGTGCCCGGCGTCGTTCACGTGCACATGGCCGAGCACCTTGCCGTGCCGGCCCACCCGGTTGATGCACAGGTCCGCGCCGGGCCGCCCGTCCCGTCCCTGCACGGCGAACAGCCGGTGGTTGGCAGTGTCGTAGCCGATGCCCTGCAGGGTGCTGTCGGACTCATGCAGCTGGATCTCGCGCAGCGCCGCCCGCGGCCGCGTGGCCAGATCGAACCGGGCGGACGGGCGGATCCCGGCGGGGGTCGCCGCGGTCGGCACCGTGGTCGGGGCGGTCGGACGGGTCGTGGTGGACGCCGGACGCCCGCTCGGCGGCGGCGCCTGACGCCGCGCGTTCGAGGCACCGGACGGGGTCGTGCACCCGGCGGCGGCCAGCCCGACACCGGCCAGCAGCAGGCTGCGGCGCGACCAGGTGTCGGGCGCGGACACGGCTACGTCCCGACTCGTTGTGCGATCAGGGCCTTCAGCGCCGCCGCGTCGTTCGGCAGCTCCACGACGTGGCGGGGCAGGTCCTCGAGGCCGGCGAACCGCTCGGGACGCTCGGGCTCGCGTCCGATCGCCTCCACGATCGTCTCGGCGAACTTCACCGGCAGCGCGGTCTCGGTCACCACCAGCGGGACGCCGTCACGGACGAACCGCCGGGCCACCTGCACCCCGTCCGCGGTGTGCGGATCGACCAGCACGCCGTCGCGCTCCCACACCGAGGCGATGTTGGCCAGCCGGTCGGCGTGGGTCGACGAACCCGACACGAACCCGTACCGGTCCGCCAGCGCCGCGAACTCCGGCGTCCCGGACAGGTCGAAGGACCCCTGCGCCACCAGCTGGACGGCGAACAGCTCGCGCACCCGGTCGGCATCCCGGCCGACCAGGTCGAAGACGAACCGCTCGAAGTTGCTCGCCTTCGAAATGTCCATCGACGGCGACGAGGTGGCGTGCGTCTCCGCGGCCGAGCGCACCCGGTACACCCCGGTGCGGAAGAACTCGTCCAGCACGTTGTTCTCGTTGGTGGCCAGCACCAGCCGGCCGATCGGCACGCCCATCATCCGGGCCACGTGGCCGGCCATGATGTTGCCGAAGTTCCCGGTCGGCACGCAGAAGTCGACCACCTCGTCGTCGGTGGTGCTGACCCGCAGCCACGCCGCGACGTAGTACACGACCTGTGCCACCAGCCGGGCCCAGTTGATCGAGTTCACCGCGCCGAGTGAGTACCGCTGCTTGAACGGCAGGTCGCCCGCGACAGCCTTGACCAGGTCCTGGCAGTCGTCGAACACCCCCTCGACCGCGACGTTCACGATCGCCGGGTCGTCGAGGCTGAACATCTGCGCCTGCTGGAACGGGGTCATCCGCCCGGCCGGGGTGAGCATGAACACGCGGACGCCGTGCCGGCCGAGCATCGCGTACTCCGCGGCCGAGCCGGTGTCGCCGCTGGTCGCGCCGAGGATGTTCAGCTCCTGGCCGCGCCGCTCGAGTTCGTACTCGAACAACTGGCCGAGCAGCTGCATCGCCAGGTCCTTGAACGCCGCCGTCGGCCCGTCGGACAGGTGCGCCAGCCGCAGCCCGCCGTCCAGCGCACTCACCGGCACGATGTCGGCGGTGGCGAACACGGAGTCGTTGTAGGCCCGCTCGCAGATTCCGCGCAGGTCGTCGGACGGCATGTCGTCCACGTACAGCGATAGCACCGCGTGGGCCAGCGCGGCGTACCCCTCGGCCGCGAGCAGGTCGCGCCACCCGGCGAGCACCTCCGCGTCCACCTGCGGGTAGCTCTCGGGCAGGTACAGGCCGCCGTCGGGTGCGAGCCCCTCGAGCAGGATGTCGCTGAACCCGGGACGCGGGTCGTCGGGTCGGCCGCGGGTGGACAGGTAGCGCACCCGAGAACTGTACCCAGCGGTATTCCGAGCCAGCGGGAGGATCTGCGCGCTGGATCGCGCAGGGGGCTGGAGAACGCGCTCCCAATCGAATCTGGTGTGCAAATCCTCCCGCGCGACACGGCCGCCCGTCGACGATGACGCCGAAGGCTAGACCATCACATCAGAATCGGGTTACGACACTCCGGGCCGGGTTGCTTTGAGGCTTGTCGGACGGGGATCATGGCGTGGTGCTCGATCCTGCCGCGCGTCCCCTCGCCCAGCCGGCCGGTGGCGAGCTGAGCAGACAGGCCACCGAGATCCTGACCCAGGCCCAGAACCTGGCTGACCAGCTTCGCACCGAGGCCCAGGCTGAGGCCGACGCCGTGCGCGAACAGACCGCCCGGAACCGTGAACTGAACGACCAGCTCGCCCGTGAGGTCGCCGAACGGCGTGCCGCCGCCGAGCAGGCGATGAGCAGTGCCGCTGCCCGGCTCGACGAGGCCCGGCAGGACGCGGTGATGCTGCTCTCCGACGCCACCGAGCAGGCCGGCCTGATCACCGAGACCGCCGAACGCACCGCCGCGGACGTGATCGCCGCGGCCCGCGGCGAGGCGGCGAAGCTGGTCGAGGACGCCAGGATCCAGGCCGCGACCCTGATGAACACGGCGAAGCGCACCGAGTCCGAGGTGCACCAACGGCTGGACGCTCGGGTGGCCTCCGTGGACGCCGAGCTCGGCGACCGCCGCCGGGCCCTGGAGTCGGAGGAGGCGCAGCGCCGCGACCTGCTCGAGGCGGAGCTGGCCGCGATGCGGGGCCACGTCACCGACGAGCTCGACCGGCAGCGCGGCGAGCTGGACGCCGCAGCGACGCGCCTGCGCAACGACCTGGCGGTCGCCCGGGAGCAGTTCGAGACCGAGGTCGAGGACCACCGGGCCAACGCGCAGGCCGAGCGCGAGGCCCTGGCCGCTGACGCCCAGGCGAAGGCGGACGAGCAGATGCAGGCGGCCGCGGCCCACGTCGCGTGGACCGAGCAGGCGATGGCCGAGCTGCGCGCGAGCGTGGCAGCGGAGGCCGAGGCCGCCCGGCGCCAGCACCACAACGAGCTGGCCGAGCACGCCCGCTCCGTCCGCGAGCAGGCCGGTCTGGCCCTGACCACGACCGCGCACCGCAGCCAGGCGCTGCTCGCCGAGGCGAACGCGGTGGCCGACGACCTGCAGGGACGCGCCCGCGCCGTGCTGGACGCGGCCGAGCGGGACGCGGCGAACACCCGCCGGCAGGCGCAGGAGGACGCCGAGCGGCTGATGACCTCCACCCAGGCCGAGGCGAAGGCGCAGATGGAGCGGGCCGAGCGGCGGCTGGCCGAGGCCGAGTCGGGCGCGAAGCTGATCCGCGAGCGCGCCGCCGCCGACCTGGAGAAGCTGCAGCGGGACACCTACGAGAAGGCCCGCGTGTCCCGCGACGAGGCGGTCACCCTGCTCAACGAGGCCCGTGCCGACGCGGACACCGTCCGCACCGAGGCGCGGAACATGCTCGACCGGGCCCGCGCCGAAGTGGCCCAGTTGGCCCGCCGCCGTGACGACATCAACGCCCAGCTCGGGCACCTCTCCGGGGTGATCGAAGCGCTCGCCGTCTCCGAACGTCCCTCCCCCTCGACCCCGCAAGGAATGGAAGAAGGAACATGACCCAGCAGAACGCCGCTTTCCGCACGGTGATGCGTGGCTACGAGCCGAGCGAGGTCGACCGGGCGCTCGCCGACCTGCAGAAGGCCCTCGAACAGGCCCGCGCCGAGGCCGGCAACAGCTCGGTCGCGGTGACCAAGCTCACCTCCCAGGTGAGCCAGCTCGAGGAGCAGGCGAACGGCTACCGGACCCGGATCGCGGCGCTCGAGCAGGAGCAGAAGGAGAGCACCGCGCCGACCTTCACCGACCTGGGTGCCCGGATCGGCAAGATGCTGAAGCTGGCCGAGGACGAGGCGAACGACCTGCGCAACCGGGCGAAGGCCGAGGCCGAGAAGCTGGTCGCTGAGGCCGAGGCATCCGCGGAGCAGGCCCGCGCCGCCGCCGACCGGTACGTCGCGGACGTGACCAGCAAGACCGACGCCGAGTCGACCCATGCACTGGAGGCGGCGAAGCGGCAGTCCGACGAGATCCTCGACTACGCCGATCGCGAGGCGACCGCCCGCCGCGAGGAGGCCGAGGCGGTCTACGAGCACCAGCGCGCCCGCGCCGCCGCTGCCGCCGCCGACTTCGAGAAGACGCTCGCCGAGCGCAGGGACAGGGCCGCCGAGGAGTTCTCCGTCCAGATGCAGGCCAACGACCAGGCCATCGCGATGGCGCAGGAGCGCCAGTCCGCGATCGAGGCCGAGGCCGACCGCACCCTGGCCGAGGCGAAGGCGCAGGCCGAGGTGCACCTGAAGTCGGCCCGCGACGAGGCCGCCCAGCACGTCGACTCGGCCCGGCTGGCCGCGGAGAAGATCCGTCGCGAGTCCGACCGCGAGCTGCAGGCCGCCACCGCCCGCAGGGACGCGATCACCGCCCAGCTCACCAACGTCCGGCAGATGCTGGCCACGCTCGGCGGCGCCGCGATCGTGAACCCGTTGGCGGAGCCGGAGGACGCCGCGCCGGCCGACGCCGCGGAGGAGTCGGACGCCGCCGCCGAGGCCGTCGTGGACGGTGAGGGCGAGCCCGAGGCGGTCGCCGAGGGTGACGACGGGGACGCGGAACTCGCGGACGAGGAAGCGGCCGCAGAGGCCGAGGGCATGGTGGAGCAGGAGACGCTCGCGTGAAGCATCGCTATCTCGGCAACTCCGGGCTGAAGGTCTCGGAGATCTGCTACGGCAACTGGCTCACCCACGGATCGCAGGTGGAGAACGAGACCGCGGAGAAGTGCGTCCACGCCGCGCTCGACGCGGGGATCACCAGCTTCGACACCGCGGACGCCTACGCCAACACCATCGCCGAGTCGGTGCTCGGCGAGGCGCTGAAGGGCCAGCGGCGCGAGTCGCTGGAGATCTTCACCAAGGTGTACTGGCCGACCGGGCCGAAGGGCCCGAACGACTGCGGGCTGTCCCGCAAGCACATCATGGAGTCCATCAACGGCTCCCTGCAGCGGCTGGGCACCGACTACGTCGACCTGTACCAGGCGCACCGCTACGACCACGAGACGCCGCTGGAGGAGACCATGCAGGCGTTCGCCGACGTGGTCCGGCAGGGCAAGGCGCTCTACATCGGCGTCAGCGAGTGGGACGCGAACCAGATCCGCGAGGGCCACGCGCTGGCGAAGGAACTGGGCTTCCAGCTGGTCAGCAACCAGCCGCAGTACTCGATGCTGTGGCGGGTGATCGAGGAGTGGGTGGTGCCGACCTCGGAGGAGCTGGGGCTCTCCCAGGTCTGCTGGTCGCCGGTCGCCCAGGGCGTGCTGACCGGCAAGTACCTGCCGGGCGAGCAGCCGCCGAAGAACTCCCGCGCGACCGACTCCAAGGGCGGCGCGACGATGATCCAGCGGCTGATGGGCGACGAGGTGCTCGGGGCCGTCCAGCGGCTGCGTCCGATCGCCGACGAGCTCGAGCTCAGCATGGCCCAGCTCGCCGTGGCCTGGGTGCTGCAGAACCCGAACGTGGCCTGCGCCATCATCGGCGCCTCGCGCCCGCGCCAGGTGAAGGAGAACGTGGCGGCGTCCGGCGTCGTGCTCACTCCCGAGGTGATGTCGCGGATCGACGACGTGCTCGGCGACGTCGTCGTGCGCAACCCCATGTTGACCGCGGAGAACACGCCCAAGGAGCGGCCCTGCTGAGCACCTTCGCCGCCGCGGCGGCGGCGCACCCCGAGCTGGAGTTGCACGCCGTGGTCGTGCTCTCCGGCGGCGTGCGCGTGTTCGAGGCCTACGCCGAGCCCTACCGTCGCGGCGACCGGCCGCTGGTGTATTCGGCCAGCAAGACCTTCACCGCGACCGCCGTGGGGCTGGCCATCGGTGAGGGTCGGTTCGGGCTGGACGACCGCATCGTCGACCTGCTCGAACCCGCGGCCCCTGAGGAGGCCGCCACCGAGCTCGCTTCCCGCTCGGTCCCTGAGGGGGTTGGCGCTGAACTCGTCTCCCCCACGGTCCCTGAGGGGGTTGGCGCTGAGCTCGTCTCCCCCGCGGTCCCTGAGGAGGCCGGCACCGAGCTCGTCTCCCCCACGGTCCCTGAGGAGGCTGACGCTGAGCCTGCGAAGCGGCAGCCGTCACGAAGGGCCGTCGACGACCGGGTCGCGGAGATCACCGTCCACCACTTGCTCTCGATGTCGACCGGGCACACCGGCGACACGATCGAGGCGATGATGGAGCGCCCGCCGGAGCAGTGGGTGGAGGCGTTCCTGGCCATCCTTCCGCAGCAGCCGGTGGGCTCGTGCCACGTGTACAACAACGGTGCGTCGTTCCTGCTCGGCGAACTGGTGCGCCGGCACACCGGCGAGGACCTGCTCGACTACCTGCGTCCGCGGGTGTTCGAGCCGCTGGGGATCGACGCGACCTGGGACACCGACGCGGCCGGGCGCTGCCTGGGCTGGTCCGGCCTGCACGTCGACGCGCGCGGGCTGGCCGCGATGGGCGAGCTGCTGCGCTGCGACGGGGTGTGGCAGGGACGCCGCCTGCTGCCCGAGGGCTGGGTCGCCCGGGCGACGTCGACACAGATTCCGACCGCGGAGCCGAGCCCGGAGTGGAACCTCGGCTACGGCTACCAGGTCTGGATGAACCGCGAGGGCTACCGGCTGGACGGCGCCTACGGCCAGTTCGCCTTCGTCCTGCCCGGGCGAGACCTCGTGGTGGCGGTCCAGTCCGCCCAGTCGTGCACCCAGGTGCTGGTCGACCTGCTCTGGGAGCACCTGCCGGCCCCCGCGGGGCCGGCGGCGGCGAACGGGCCGCCGGCGTCACGAAGGGCGGTCCCCGAGGGCCTCGCGCGCGTCCCGGTCCCGTCCGACTCCGGCCTCGGCGCCGCCTGGACGCACACCGGCCCCGTCCCGCTGGACGCGAGCATGGTCGGCGACGGCGAGGAGGTCGGTCGGCCGGCGGACCTGGCCGAGGTCAGGGCGTCGCGCTCGGGCGGGGAGCTGTGGCTGGACCTCGTCGTCGAGGGGCACTGGAACCAGCTGGGCACGGCCGTGGGGGAGTGGCGGCGCCAGTCGCTGCACCTGGGTGACGCCGAGGTCCCGGTTGCGCTGGCGGCCGGGGCTGACGATGCGGGCGACCTGCACGTCCGGATGGTGTTCACCGACACGCCGCACACGCTCCGGCTCCGGCTGGGTGCCGATGGTCGCGCTGCGCAGGCCTGGAAGGTGAACCCGCTGCAGGGGCCGTGGCTGGCGTCCATGCGGGCGCACTGAGGTCTGGCCGTGAACCTGCTGCGGGTGCTCCTGGTGCTCATCGCCGCCGCCGTGGTGGCGGTGGTGGTGCTGCGCTTGGTGCTGCCGACCCTGCGCCGCGCCCGGACCTCGCCCACGATCGTGCCGGGCACGGTGGTCGAGTACGAGGCGCCGCTGCCCGGCACGCTGCCGCTCACCCGGGGACACGGCTACGACACCGCTGACGTGGACGGGCTGCTCGACCGGGTGTATGCGCTGTCGAGCACCGCGTCCGGACGCGCGGAGGCGCTCGAACTGGTCCGGTCCGCACGGTTCCACCTCGAGCGGTCCGGCGGCTACGAACCGACCTACGTCGACCGGCACATGGACGCCCTCGCCGCGGCGCTCTCCGGCGGTGGCGAGCTGCCGCCGAGGCCCGGCTACCGCTGAGCCGATCTGCACTCTGGATGGGCGATCCAGGCCGATCCGGGCAATTCTCGGGTGTCCACAGGGCAATTCAGGTCGGGGTAGCGTGGCCGGGTGGAGCGACCCGTGATCGAACCGCTGCCCGACGCCGACTTCCGGCGCGTGCTGTGCGTGGTGGCCCATCCTGACGACGTCGAGTACGGCACGTCCGCGGCGGTCGCGGCCTGGACGTCGCGCGGCGTCGAGGTGGCCTACCTGCTGCTCACCGCGGGTGAGGCCGGGATGCAGCGCCCACCGGAGGAGACCCGGGCCGTGCGGGCGGAGGAGCAGCGGGCCGCGTGCGACGTGGTCGGCGTGAGCGACCTGACCGTACTCGACCACCCGGACGGGATGCTGGTCCACTCCCTCGACCTGCGCATGGACATCGCGCGGAGGATCCGGCAGTTCCGTCCCGACGTCGTGCTGACCACCACGTGGGAGGTGGAGGCGCCCTGGGGGCTGAACCAGGCCGACCACCGCGCCGCGGGGCTCGCCTGCCTGGACGCCGTCCGTGACGCCGACAACACGTGGGTGTTCCCCGAACTCGCCGCGGAGGAGGGGCTGGCCAAGTGGGGCGCGACCTGGTTCCTGGTCGGCGGGGACGCCCGTCCCACCCACGGCGTGGACGTGTCCGGCGAACCGCTCGAGCGCGGGATCGCGTCCCTGGAGGCCCACGCCGCCTACCTCGGCGACCTGCCCGGCCACCCGACACCGCGTGACCTGATCACCGGCTCCACCGCCGCTGGCGGCCGGGCGCTCGGCGTCCCCCACGCCGTGCTGTTCCGCGCCCACAAGCTGCGCTAGCGGACCAAGTTGGGGACGGTTCCTAACTCGGTCCACATCGCCCCGGCCCACACCCGGGGACGGTTCCGTTCCGGTTCATTCCACCGATGACGAGCCGATTGAACCAGAACGGGGACGGACCTCGAAACCCCTGCGGTGGCGCCGAAGTACCTTGTCAGCTGGGTGAACCGGAACGGAACCGTCCCCGCGAACCGGAATGGGGACGGACCTTGCGAACCGGAATGGAACCGTCCCCGCGAACCGGAACGGAACCGTCCCCGCGAACCGGAATGGAACCGTCCCCGCGAACCGGAATGGAACCGTCCCCGCGAACCGGAATGGAACCGTCCCCGACCCGGTCCGGGTCAGTCGCGGGCGTAGCGGGCGACGAAGTTGCGCAGCACCAGGTGCTGCTCGCCGCTGACCCGGCTGGCGTAGGCCATCTCGGTGAGGTCTTCCAGTTCGGACGGGTCGAAGTAGCCGGCGTGCTGGTAGATCCGCATCCGGGCGGCCAGGTCGTCGGCGTCCAGTTCGGGGTGGAACTGGGTGACGTACACGTTCTCGCCCACCCGATACATCTGGACGGGGCAGTCGACGCCGGTGGCGAGCATGACCACCCCGGGCGGGGCGCCGTTGCAGGCCTCCTTGTGCCCGACGAACGCGTGGAAGGACGGGCGGATGCCCTCCAGCAGCGGATCGGCCTGCCCGGCCTCGGTGAGCCCGATCTCGATCGCGCCGACCGGCTCGCTGAAGGTGCGGTCGATCACGCCGCCGAGGTGCGTGCTGATCGTGCCGACGCCGTAGCACATGCCCAGGAACGGGAAGTCGGTGTCGACGATCTCGTCGACCAGCGCGGCCAGGTCCGCCTCCACCCGCAGCTGGATCTCGGTCTTCTGCGCGTCCGAGATGTTGAACGAGCTGCCGCCGAGCAGCACCCCCGAGTAGTCGGACAGGTACAGCGGCGGCAGCGGCCGGGACTCCACCCGGATGTGCTCGAGGGCGTCCGCGGTCAGGCCGGAGTGCCGCAGCACCGAGCGGTACTCCGCCGCGGCGGCCTCGTCGTGGTCGCGCGTGGCGAGCATCAGGAACGGCTTCACGGCGGTCAGACTAACCCGTCTCGCGGTGGTGGTGACGCGGAATGAGAACCGTCCCCGTTCCGCGTCGGCGGCGGGAAATGGCGGCGGTTCCCTTTCCGCGTCGGTCGATTCAGAACGGGCTCGGACGCCCGGTCTCGGCGAGCAGCAGCCGCAGCGCCGCCTCCGGGCCTCCCGCGTCCCGCTGCCGGGAGTAGCTGGCCCCGCGCTCGGCCAGCTCGCCGGCGAACCGCAGCTCCCGGGCACAACACAGGTCGCGTGCGACCGGCTCCAGCCGCTCCAGCCACTGCGCCAGGCCCACCCGCAACGGCACCTCCCGGCGGCGCCGGTTCGGG
>JBDHZJ010000003.1:0-23003 GCA_039811825.1 Propionicimonas sp. | reverse complement strand
ATCGACTCGTCTTCCGCCTTGCGATCAGACGCACCGGGCACATCCTCGCCAGCGCCCGGGATTGGGAGACACGCCCTGGTCGCCGCGGGGCTTGCCACGGGTGGCAGGATCGTCACATGCGCGTGGCGATCGGCGGCAGCACCGGAATGATCGGCACCGCCCTGTCCCGGCACCTGGTCCAGGCCGGACACGACGTGGTGCGGCTGGTCCGGGGTGGCGTGACCGCGTCCGACCAGCGCCACTGGGATCCGGACGCCGGCCGCATCGACGCCCCCGGCCTCGACGACGTGGACGCCGTGGTGAACCTCGCCGGCGCCCCGATCGCCGGCGGACGCTGGACGAAGGACCGCCGGACTGAGATCCGCCGCTCCCGGGTCACCTCGACGCTGACCATCGTGACCAGCCTCACCCCGGACGGACGCTGCCGACGGCTGCTGAACGGCTCCGCGATCGGCTACTACGGCGACACCGGTCTGGATGTGGTGGACGAGTCGATGCCCGCCGGGCGCGGCTTCCTCGCCGAGGTCGTCGCCGACTGGGAGGCCGCCGCCAGCCACTCGCCGGTACCCACGGCCGTCCTGCGCACCGGGCACGTCCTGGCCCGCGAGGGCGGCTACCTGGCCATGCAGCGGCCCGTGTTCGCGCTCGGTCTGGGCGGACGCGTGGGCAGCGGACGCCAGTTCCTGTCCTGGATCAGCCTCGCCGACCACGTCCGGGCGATGGCCTTCCTGCTCGACCACGACCTGACCGGCCCGGTGAACCTCGTCGCCCCCAACCCGGTCAGCAACGCCGAGTTCACCCGCAGCTTCGGCCGCTACCTGCGCCGGCCCACACCGCTGCCTCTGCCGCTGACGGCCGTGGGCGCGATCTTCGGCCGCGAGTTCGTCAACGAGGCGCTGCTCCCCGGCCAGCGGGTGCGCCCGGCCCGCCTGCTCGAGGCCGGCTTCGACTTCGCGCACCCGAAGCTCGACCAGGCCTTCGCCGCCCTCGGCTGACCCCACTTCGCCGAGTTGTCAGACAACTCGGCGGGGGCGGACGGAGACGCGTGGCCGCCGCACGAGGCGTCCCGCACGCGGGGATACACTGACGGCTCACACCCGCGGCAGAGAGGTGACCTGTGTCGAGTCCGCTCACCCCGTCCGGCGTTCCGGAGCCCTTCGCTCCCCTCGGCCTGACCTTCGATGACGTCCTGCTGCAGCCCAACGAGAGCGACGTGATCCCCTCGGGGGCGGACACCACCACCCGGGTGAGCAGGCGGATCGAGCTCCGGCTCCCGCTGGTCAGCGCGGCGATGGACACCGTCACCGAGTCGCGGATGGCGATCGCGATGGCCCGCGAGGGCGGCATGGGCATCCTGCACCGCAACATGTCGGCCGAGGACCAGGCGAGCCAGGTCGACCGGGTGAAGCGCTCCGAGGCCGGCATGATCGACCAGCCGATCACCACAACGCTGGACGCCAGCATCGGCGAGGTCGACGAGCTCTGCGGCCACTTCCGCATCTCCGGCGTCCCGGTCGTCGACTCCGACCTGAAGCTGCTCGGCATCGTGACCAACCGCGACATGCGCTTCGAGGACGACCCGCACCGCCCGGTCGGCGAGGTGATGACCCCGATGCCGCTGGTCACCGGCTGGCCCGGGATCCGCCCCGACGAGGCCCTGCGCCTGCTCGCGAAGCACAAGATCGAGAAGCTGCCCCTGGTCGACCCGGACGGGCGGCTGCGCGGCCTGATCACCCTGAAGGACTTCGTGAAGTCCGACAAGTACCCGCTGGCCAGCAAGGACCCGCAGGGCCGGCTGCGCGTGGGCGCGGCGATCGGCTTCTTCGGGGACGCCTGGGAGCGCGCGATGATGCTCGTGGACGCAGGCGTCGACGCGATCATCGTCGACACCGCCCACGGCCACTCCCAGGGCGTACTGGACATGATCCGCCGGCTGAAGGCCGAACCGGCCGCCGCCGAGGTCGACATCATCGGCGGCAACGTCGCCACCTACGCCGGCGCGGCCGCGCTGGTCGACGCCGGCGCCGACGGCGTGAAGGTCGGCGTCGGCCCCGGTTCGATCTGCACCACCCGCGTCGTGGCCGGGGTCGGCGTGCCGCAGGTGACCGCCATCTGGGAGGCCGCGCAGGCGTGCCGCCCGGCCGGCGTCCCGGTGATCGGCGACGGCGGCCTGCAGTACTCCGGCGACATCGCCAAGGCCCTCGTCGCCGGCGCGGACTCGGTGATGCTCGGCTCTCTCCTCGCCGGCTGTGAGGAGAGCCCCGGCGAACTGGTCTTCATCAACGGCAAGCAGTACAAGTCGTACCGCGGCATGGGTTCGCTCGGCGCGATGGCCGCCCGCGGCCGGAAGACGTCCTTCTCCAGGGACCGTTACTTCCAGGGCGACGTGGTCGCCGACGACAAGCTGATCCCGGAGGGCATCGAGGGCCAGGTCGCCTACCGCGGCCCGCTGTCCGCGGTCGCCTACCAGCTCGTCGGCGGGCTGCGGCAGTCGATGTTCTACACGGGCGCCACCACCATCGACGAGCTGCACGCCAAGGGTCGCTTCGTCCGGATCACCTCGGCCGGCCTGCGCGAGTCCCACCCGCACGACATCCAGATGACCATCGAGGCGCCCAACTACTCCGCGCAGTCCTGAGCAAGGGAGCTCCCAGAAATGATCGAGATCGGCCGGTCCAAGCGTGCCCTGCCCGTGTACGGGTTCGATGACATCGCCATCGTGCCCACCCGGCGCACCCGCGGTATCGAGGAGGTGAACCTCAGCTGGAGGATCGACGCGCTCACCTTCGACTTCCCGATCGTCGCCGCCCCCGGTGACTCGGTGATGTCCCCTGCCACCGCGATCGCGATGGGGAGGCTGGGCGGCCTCGGGGTGCTGAACCTCGAGGGCCTGTGGACGCGCTACGACGACCCCGAGCCGCTACTCGCCGAACTGGCCGAGATCGATGACCCGGTCGCCGCGACCACCCGCATGCAGCAGATCTACGCCGAGCCGATCAAGGCCGAGCTGATCACCGAGCGGATGAAGCAGATCCGGGACGCCGGGGTGCCGGTGGCCGGCTCGCTGTCCCCGCAGACCTGCGCGGAGTACGCGAGCGTGGTCGAGAAGGCCGGCGTCGACTTCTTCGTGATCCGCGGCACCACGGTGTCCGCCGAGCACGTCTCCACTGTCTCCGAGCCACTGAACCTGAAGAAGTTCATCTACGAGCTCGACGTGCCGGTGATCGTCGGTGGCTGCGCCACCTACCAGGCGTCCCTGCACCTCATGCGCACCGGTGCGGCCGGCATCCTGGTCGGGTTCGGCGGCGGCGCCACCAAGCGCACCCGCAACGTGCTCGGCGTCGAGGTGCCGATGGCCTCCGCCCTGGCCGACGTGGCGGAGGCGCGTCGCGACTACCTGGACGAGTCGGGCGGCCGCTACGTCCATGTGATCGCGGACGGCGCGCTGGGCCGCTCCGGCGACATCGCCAAGGCGATCGCCTGCGGCGCGGACGCGGTGATGGTCGGCTCGCCGCTGGCGCGGGCCACGGAGGCGCCCGGCCACGGCTACCACTGGGGTCCCGAGGCGTGGCACGCCACCCTCCCCCGCGGCGAGCGGGTGAAGTTCGGCGCGGTCGGCACCCTGGAGGAGATCCTGCTCGGCCCGTCCCACGTCGCCGACGGCACCATGAACCTCGTCGGAGCGCTGCGCCGGGCGCTGGCCACCACCGGCTACACCGACGTCAAGGAGTTCCAGCGGGTCGAGGTTGTCGTTCACTCCTGAACACCCGGCGGCCGCCGCTGCGGTTCGCTGCGGTCGGCTCGTTGGCTATCCTGACGGTACTTCTTGGCGCTCCACCCCTGCTCCGGCGACCCGGGACCGGGCTGGTGGCGTGCCCGTGGCGGAGGGGGTTTCCTGGTGAGCAGGCCTTCGGACTGGTCGGCGTTGGGGTTGGGTTCTGATCCGACCCCGGGTGACCCGGTCGTGGTGCGGCAGGGCGGCAGCGACTACTCGGGGGTGGCGGACGCGATCGCGCGGGCCGCGGCCACGCTGCGGAGCCTGGCCGCCGGATCCTCCAACGCGGACTCGGTGGCGGCGCTGCTGGAGTCCCGGGACAAGGTCGTCGACGACGTCGGGAAGGCCGAGGGCCGCTACCGGTCCGCCGGATCCGCGCTGACCACCTACGCAGCCACCCTGGACCGGGTCCAGACCGAAACCCTGCACGCCCTCACCCAGGCCCGCTCGGCGAAGGCGGAGGCCGAGGCCGAGGAATCCCTGCAACACCGCTACCACACGATGGCGGCGAACCTCGACGACGACGACCCGGCCGACGCCGACCAGATCGACGACTACAACCGCAAAGAGTCCCAACACCGCAACGCCGCCTCCGCGGCCCGGTCCCGGATCGCCACCCAGATCACGATCGTCGAACAGGCCGTCACCGACCGCGACACCGCCGCCCAGACCGCGGTCGACCAGATCGAGAACACCACCGGCTCCGACGGCCTGAACGATTCGTGGTGGGACGACTGGGGCGCGAAGGTCACCGAATGGATCGCGACCATCGCCGAAGCCGTCGCCACCATCGCCGGCATCCTCGCCCTGCTGGTGTGCTGGATCCCCGTGATCGGGCAGGCCCTGGCCGGGATCCTGCTGATCGTCGCCGCCGTCGCCGGGATCGTCGCCGCCCTGGCCAACATCGCCCTCGCCGCGACCGGGGAGAAGTCCTGGGGCGAAGCCGCCGTCTCGATCGTGTTCGCGATCCTCGGCTGCATCGGGGTCGCCGGCGCCGCCCGCGCGGGGGCGGCTGCGTTCCGGGCGATGATGACCCAGGGGGCCAAGATGGCCGGTCGGGGGGCCGGGTCCAGGCTGGGCGCTTTCGCGATGAAGACCCTACTGAGGCGCGGCGCAACCGGTCGGATCGCCCTGGGCAACACCTTCAACAACATCAAGGGTGCCCTGGGCGAGGAGATCATCAACGTCCGGGCCTTCCAGTCCAAGGGGTCGTTCCAGGTGCCCGGCACAACGAAGTTCCGGCAGCCGGACGGGGTCCTGAAGCTCGGCCCGGTCACGATCTTCGGGGAGGCCAAGAACACGAAGAGCATCGGCGTCACCCAGCAGATCCTCGACTACGTCGACATCGCCAGGGCCAACGGCGGGTTCGACCTTCGCCTCTTCGTCAACGAGGCCACGAAGACACCGGTCTCCAGAACGCTCGGTGTGACCGTGCGGGGGCTCGACGGCGTGACGGTCACGACGTTCGAGCATGTGCTCGGAGTCAAGATCAACGCCATCTACCAGGCCCCGATCTCGCTCGCCGCCGGCGCCGTCAACCTGACGGGCGGCTGAGGCGTGTCCTACGACCTCGAGATCTACGGCCGCAGGCCGGTGCCGCCCGAGCAACTGCGGAGCCTCCTCGACATCCGCGGGCTCAGGATCCAGGACGCCGACGAGTCGGGCTGGAGCGTCCTGCACGCCGACGGGGAGATCAGCGCCGCGGGACCGCTGCGTGTCGTCGCCGACGACGTCCCGGAGGACATCGAGGGCTTCGGGCGGGGTGGCATCAGGTACGAGGTCGAGGTCAAGTCGGGCATCCCGGCCGAGTTCGTCGACCGCACGCTGCAACGGTTCGCGTCCGCGCTGGACGGTGGCATCATCTACGAACCGGGCGTGGGCGTGCGCTGGCCCCCGCCCGCGGAGCCCACTGCCGAGGAGGCTCCCGATCGGCTCACCGAGGCCCTCGCGGTGCGTTGGTTCGGACGGACCCACAAGGACGCCCCACCCGTGCGTGGTTTCGCTGACGCGGCCGAACAGTTCATGCCGGCCGCAATGCCACAGAGGTTCGGCCTCAAGCGCCGCGCGGTCGCGGAGGCCGGACTCTCCGCGATGGAGCAGGAGTGGCGCGAACAGCGCGGCTGGCACATCCTCGCCTTCACCATGCGCTCCCCCTTCGACGTGGGCGGGCTCACGACCCTTCCGGCCGCCCTGCAGAACGTCCAGCACGTGTGGCAACTGGATCTCCTCCTGCCCGCGGAGCCCTATCGTGATCCGGCCCGCCGCGCCGCCCTCCGGGAGTTCTTCACCGAGGTCGCCGAGCGGACCTCGGCGGGCTACGCGTTCGCCCAGGTGCTGGGCGGCGCCGTCGCCAAGGGCCGACGAGTCGAACTGCGCGCGGACACCGAGCAGCCGTGCGAGGTGTTCGACCGGCAGCGCGGCCTGCTCGGACTGACCCCGTTCCCGGTGTGGTGGTCCTGGTTCGGCCCCGCCTACCAGCCGCTGGTCGCCGACCAACTCGCCCATCCCCCGGCGGGGTGGACGCTCGTTCCGACCGCCCACGGAACGCTGGTCAGCCTCGGGGAGAATCCCGCCGGCCCGCGCGGACTACCTGCGACCTGGTTCCCGGGCGGCCTGCGCGCCCACCGGCCCCTGCTGGGACGCGGCCTGCGCGCCGCCCGCAGCATCCCCGACTGGAGCGCATCGTGACCGCGCCGAGCGCCCTGCCCGCGACTGCGGAGGCAGACGCAGACGCCCTCGTCGAGTACATCGCCGGGTTCGCCTACTCCATGCTGGGCAGCCGCCGCGCGTTCCTGCCGGCGGGCGCCGCGATCACGCACACCGGCGAGCTCGAGCCGTTCGCCGCCGAGCCCGACCCCACCGCGAGCGCCGTCGAGATGTTCGCACTCCTCCTCGATGGCGCCAGACAGAGTCGCGACGACTGGCGAGCCGTGTGCCTGGCGATCGACACCGCCCACCCCGAACTCGGCGACACCATCGAGTTCCACCTCGACTTCGCCGGGGGCAGCACCGGCCTGGTCCTGCTGCTGCCGTACCGCCCCGGCGGGTTGTGGCGCGAACCGGTCTTTGGCGATCCGGTCACCAGCCCCGGTCCGTCCTTCGTCTACGGCGACCCGTCGCCGGACTGACCGGCTCCCGCTCATGGGGTGGTTCACGCGCAGGCAGAAACCTGCGGAGCCCGACCAGATGGAGTTCCTGAGCCGGTACACGATGGGTCAGGGCGATCTGCAGGCCCTCACCGAACCGCCGGCGGCGGACGCCCCCGTCCCGGAGGCCTGGCGTGAGCTGCCCGCACTCGTGCCGGCCGAACGAGTCGAGACCGCGGTCCGGTTGCTGCAGGCGAGCGTCGGCGCCGAACTGCGCAACACCGTCGTCGACGAATGGACCGTCGTCGGCTTCGAGAGCTGAATCCGCGTGTCCTACAGCGTCAGTGTCTACGCGAAGCGGTCGATCCCGGCCGCGAAGCTCCAGGCGACGTTCGCCGATGCCGCCGACTTCACGAAGGTGGACGACACCCGGCTGGAGCACGTCGATGCCGACGGACTACTGATCCTGGCTGGCCCGCTCCGCGTCGAGCCGGAGGACGTGCCGGCGGAGGTTCTCGCACTGGCACCGGTCACCTACCAGTACACGTTCACCTTCCGCACCGGGGTTGGCCACGACCTGGCCCGCCGGCTCGCCGAATCCCTCGATGGCGTCCTCTACGACGAGGAGGTCCTGCGCGCACCGCGCGACGTCCTGCCCAAGGCGGTCAAACCCGCCGCCCACGAGCCCCTGGACGTGATCCAGCTGTCCTGGTTCGTCCCGCCGCGGGCCGACACCACCCCGGCACGGCTCTACTGGGAGGCCGCCACCCGCTGGCTCCCCGACGCTCTGCCCGCCCGGTTCGGCGAAGACGAACCGTTTCAGGGCAAGGCCGCGGACTCCGGCGTGGCCGGGATGGAGGACGCCTGGCAGCAACACCACCTCGACGTGGGGTTCATCTGCGCCCGATACCCGTTCATCGAAGGCAGCGTGGGCACTCCGGACCGGCCCGAAGCGATCCCGGCCTGGCGGATCCTCGTCACGGTCGCCGCGAGCCCGTTCCAGGATGCCGGTTGGCGGGAACTCCTGCAGGGCTTCTTCGTCGGCCTCGCCGAGACCGCCGGGGCCCTCCACGCCATCGCCGAGGTGCAGACCGGGTACACCCTCTCGCGCGGTCGCCTCTGGCGCCAGGGCACGCCCGAGCCGTCCGCGAGCCCGTGGAGCCCGGCCGGGTTCTGCGGCCTCGCCAAGCACCCTGTGTGGTGGTCATGGTTCGGTCCTGCCTACCAGCCGCTGCTCGCCGACCGGTTCGCGCGCAAACCCGCGGCCTGGGCGCTCACCCCGACCACCACCGGAACCCTGCTCAGCCTCCACGACACCCCCGTGCCACGGCGGGCACTCCAGCCGTACCTGTTCGGAAGGCCGGTCGCCGCCGACTGGTTCAGCCCGCAGCTCCTGCCCCGTTCCGGACGGACGCACTGGAAACAGCCCGCGAGGGTTGTTCCCCAGTGGCCGACGCAGCCCTTCGAGAGCTGAACCACGTGTCCACCCGCGGCCCCGGGGCCTCGGCGAACCGGTAGGTTCGGGGACGGACGCGTCCCGCGCGTCCCGAGCGGGCCTGGCGGAGCCCGAACGGATGGAGGGCACGGGTGCGACTCAAGCTGGAACTGGTGCAGCCGGACGGCGACGTCCGCGCGATCGCCGTGACCGCGGAGGCCACCGCGACGATCGGTGACGTCGCCGCGGCGATTCGCGCCGGCGAGACCCAGTTGCCGTGCGCCCCGGATTCCGGCGTCACCCTGCAGGTGCTCCGCGACGAGGACCCCGGCAACACCCTGCTCCCGCCCCGCTTCCTGCTGCCCGAGTCGGGCCTGCACTCCGGGCAGCGGGTGCGCGTCATGCAGTGGGCCACCGCCGCCGGCGCGGCCGACCTCGCCGCGCCCGCCGAGCTGCGGGTGATCTCCGGTCCCGCCAAGGGGTCGGTCCACCCGCTCTACCGCGGCCCGAATGTGGTCGGACGCCAGGCCGGCTGCGACGTGGTGCTCGCCGATCCGATGGCGTCGCGCAGGCACGCCCGGATCAACATCGGCGAACAGGTCGAGGTCATCGACACGAACTCCGCGAACGGCGTGGTGGTCAACGGCGAAGTGGTCACCCACGCCGTGCTCGGGCCGCGCGACGTCGCGGAGATCGGCGACAGCGAGTTCCTGGTCCGGGTCACGGACCCGGAGGCGGCCCGGCCGCCGCGGTTCGACACCGACTTCAACCGGTCCCCCCTGGTGCGCATCGAGTACGAGGGACGCGAGTTCCAGGCCCCCAAGCCGCCGGGCCGCCCCAACCCCGGCCGGTTCCCGCTGGTGGCGATGGTCGCGCCGCTGCTGATGGGCACCATCTTGTTCATCTTCACCCGCAACATGCTCAGCATCATCTTCATCGCGCTCAGCCCGCTGATCGCGATCGGCACCTACTTCGACCGCCGGTTCACCGACGGCCGGTCGAAGAAGGCCGCGCGGGAACGGTTCGACGAGGACCTGGAGAAGCTCTCCGAGGAGCTCACCACAGCCCTGCAGGACGAGCAGGAGGCCCGTTGCTCGGAGATCCCGACCGCGGCTGCGGTGGTGGCGTCCGCCAGCGAGCGCAACCCGGACCTGTGGCACCGCCGGCCGGAGACCGAGGACTTCCTCGCGCTCAACCTGGGCTACGGGCGCGACTCCTCCCGGCACACTTACAAGCTGCCCGAGCGCGGCGAGACCAGCGCCGGGGACTGGGCCGCGATGGTGGAACTCCAGCAGCGCTGCGAGTTCGTCGACGACGTGCCGATCATCGCCCGCCTGCGCGAGTGCGGGAACCTGGGCGTGGCCGGGAACGCCGACTGGCTGGCCCCGGTGGGACGCACGCTGGTCGCCCAGCTGGCCTGCCAGCACTCGCCGGCCGAGCTGGTGCTGGCGGCGATCGCCTCCCCGGAGAGCTGCGTCCGCTGGAACTGGCTGATGTGGCTGCCGCACGTGGGCTCGGCCCACTCCCCGCTGGCCGGCTCGCACCTGGCGTCCTCGTCGGGGGCGGTGTCGGCGCTGGTCACCGGGCTGGAGGAACTGGTCGCGGCACGGCGCGACCGCAAGGATCACGTGCCCGCGGTCGTCCTGCTCGTCGAGGACGACGCGCCGGTGGAGCGCGGCCGGCTGGTCAGCCTCGCCGAGGGCGGCCCCGCCGTCGGCGTCCACCTGCTCTGGTTCGCCGACCGGCACGAGCAACTGCCCGCCGCCTGCCACGGCTACCTGGTGCACGACTACGAGGCGAAGACCACGACCGCGGGGTTCGTGAAGGAACACCGCACGGCGGCGATCAGCCGCGTCGAGGGGCTCGCCGAGGACGTCGCGCTCGACCTGGCGCACCGGCTCGCCCCGATCCAGGACGCGGGCGCGCCCGTGCTCGACCAGTCCAGCATCCCGCGCTCGGTCTCCTACCTCTCGCTGACCGGGCCGCAGCTCGCGACCGACCCGAAGGCCACCGTGGAGCGGTGGGTGGAGAACGGCTCGGTGTCCGGCGGGCAGCGCCCGGCGGGCAAGGGCGCGGCCAACCTGCGCGCCCTGGTCGGGCACGGCTCGGCGGGCCCGCTCAGCCTGGACCTGCGGGCCCAGGGGCCACACGCCCTGGTCGGGGGCACCAGCGGCGCGGGCAAGTCGGAGTTCCTGCAGTCGTGGATCCTGGGCATGGCGGCCGGCCACAGCCCGCAGCGGGTCACGTTCCTGTTCGTCGACTACAAGGGCGGCTCCGCGTTCGCCGACTGCGTCCAGTTGCCGCACAGCGTCGGCCTCGTCACCGACCTCTCCCCGCACCTGGTCCGTCGCGCGCTGACGTCGCTGCGCGCGGAACTGCGCTACCGCGAGCACCTGCTGAACCAGAAGGGCGCGAAGGACCTCGTCTCGCTGGAGCGCACCGGCGACCCCGACTGCCCGCCGTCGCTGGTGATCGTCGTGGACGAGTTCGCGGCGCTGGTCACCGAGGTGCCCGAGTTCGTCGACGGCGTGGTGGACGTGGCCCAGCGCGGCCGCTCGCTCGGGCTGCACCTGATTCTGGCCACGCAGCGTCCGGCCGGGGTGATCAAGGGCAACCTGCGGGCCAACACCGCGCTGCGGGTGGCGCTGCGGATGGCCGACGAGGCCGACTCCGTGGACGTGATCGACTCCCCGCTGGCGAGCGAGTTCGACCCGCGCATCCCCGGCCGTGCCGCCGTCCGCACCGGCCCGGGCCGGATCTCGCTGTTCCAGGCGGGGTACGTCGGCGGCTGGACGTCGGCCGAGCCCGAGGCGCCCCGGATCGAGATCGAGACCATGACCTTCGGCGACGGCATCGCCTGGGAGATCCCGTCCGTCCGGCCGAGCGGCGAGACCAAGGAGGACGGGCCGACCGACATCGCCCGGGCGGTGGCCCGGATCGGCGAGGCGTCCGCGATCTGCGAGATCGGCGAGCCCCGCAAGCCCTGGCTGCCCGAACTCGCCACCACCTACCGGCTCGAGGATGAACTCGGCAGGCTCGCCCAGCGGTCGCGGGAGTTCCCGCTGCTGCTCGGGGTCGCGGACGACCCCCGGCACCAGGCGCAGCACCCGGTGTTCTGGGATCCGGAGGCCGACGGCAACCTCGCGGTGTTCGGAGTCAGCGGCTCGGGCAAGTCCGCCCTGCTGCGCACCATCGCGTTCTCGGCGGCCTTCCAGACCCGGCTCAACCCGACCCAGGTGTACGCGCTCGACCTCGGCACGGCCGGCCTGTCGATGCTGGAGCCGCTGCCCACCGTGGGCGCGGTGATCGAGGGCCAGGACCGGGAGCGCACCGACCGGCTGCTGCGCCGCCTGATCGAGACCCTCGACGAGCGCTCGGACCGCTTCGCCGCGGCGCGGGCGGGCTCGATCAGCGAGTACCGCCAACACACCGGACACGCGGACGAACCCCGCATCCTGCTGCTGCTGGACGGCTTCGCCGCGTTCCGCGACGAGTACGAGGGTGCGTTCAGCCTGTCCTCCACCTACGCGCGGCTGCTCCGGCTGCTCGCCGAGGGCCGCGGCGTCGGCATCCACGTCGCACTCGCCGCCGAGCGTCCGAACGCCCTTCCCTCGACGGTGACCTCCAGCGTGCAGCGCCGGCTGGTGCTGCGCCAGGCGGACGAGAACGCCTACGTGACCCTGAACGTGCCCAAGGACGTGCTGGTGGCCGCGCCGGCCGGCCGCGGCGTGTTCGCCGGCGACACGAACGAACTGCAGGTGGCGGTGCCGGGCGGCTCGTCCTCACCCGCCGAGCAGGCGGCGACGATCGACCAGCTGGCCAGCTGGCTGACCGGCCAGGGCGTGCCGCCGGCGCCGGAGGTGAACCGGCTGGCCGGCCTGGTCCGGATGTCCGAGCTGCCGACCAGCGTGGGCGGGCTGCCCGTGCTCGGCATCGGCGAGGCGGAACTGGAGCCGGTGGGCTTCGAGGCCCAGGGCGCGTTCCTGATCGCCGGCATGCCCGGCTCGGGCCGCACCACGGCGCTGCGTTCGGTGGCGAACGCGCTGCACCGCTGGCGTCCGTCGCTGCCGATGTACTACTTCGGGCCGCGCCGCTCGCCGGTGCACGCCGAGTCGCTGTGGACGGAGGTGGCGCTCGACCTGGAGGCGATCGGGAAGCTGGCGGTCGCGCTCAAGCCCGCCGTGGAGAAACCGTCCACGAGCGAGGTGGAGCCCGGGCTGGTGCTGGTGTTCGAGGGACTCGGCGAGTTCGTGAGCACCCCGGTGGAGAGCGCGCTGCTCGACCTGATCAAGAACGCCCGCCGGAACGGCCACCTCGTGGTGGCCGAGCAGGACACGTCGGCGTGGGGCTCGGGCTGGCCGATCATCTCCGAGGTGCGCAACAACCGGCACGGCCTGGTCATGCAGCCCGACCCGAACGACGGCGACATCCTGTTCAAGGTGGCGCTGCCCCGGATCAAGCGCAGCGACTACCCGCAGGGGCGCGGCGTCTACGTCCGCTCCGGCAAGCAGTGGACGGTGCAGGTCCCGCTGCCGGACTGACCCCGCCGACCCGGATCCGGCCCAGGTTCAGAGGGAGTCGAAGTAGTCGAGAACCTGCGCCTTGACCTCGGCCGGCAGCGGTGCGACGTCACCGACCGAGGGCCCCGAGGGATCCCCGTGGGGAAGTTCGCGGTAGAACCCGAGCCTGCCCAACGACATGACCCGAACCACCGGTCAGCGCGGTCGCTGCGCGGCGTCGGCGTCGCGCAGCCAGGGCTCGCGCTCAAGCCTGTTCTGCAGTTCCCTGTCGTCCAGGGCAACCAACGGCAGGCCCGTCACCAGCTCCAGCAGCACGGTCGGGCGCCAACCCCCCTCGGCCACGGACCACACCTCCGGGCGGGTCTCGCGACCAGACCGACGGAACACGAGGTCCCAACCCAACCGGTCGACGCCGAACACCTCATCCTCGGCCCCGCCCGGTGCCGAAGCCGGCTCACGGGCGGACACCTCCCGGGCGAGTCCGTCGAAAGCGTCTGCCGGGCTCTTCAGGTGGTAGGCCGCGATGTTGCCGGCCTCGTCCACCACGAGGTTGAACGCACCCCGCAGGCCGCGCGCGCCAAGGATCCACCCGCTTCCGGGCACCTCGTTGACCTGCCAGTCCGTGACCACGTGGCCCTGCAGCGCGCTGTACTCCGCCGCGAGCTCGAGCAACGCCTCGGTGTTGCTCACCACGAACTGCCGACCGGTTCGCCCTCGCCGATCCATCGCCCCTGCAGGACGAGGGTGTCGGTCAGGGCGGTGATCGCGTCCCGGGCGGGCAGGTGGGGCGTGGAGAAGGTCACGTGCGCGACGGCGGTCGGGCTCGGTCCCGGCACGCCGACCCAGTAGTCGAGGAGGAGCAGCGGGACGTCCTTGCCGCCGAGTTCGGGGTCGCCGGAGCGGACCCGGCTGTGCCGCAGCACCTCGTCGCCGTCGACGCGGAGGCGGACGAGTTCGTCGGCGTCCCCGGCCCTGCCGAGCAGGCTCTCGGCCACCCCGTCCAGGGGGCTCTTCTCGCCGACGCCCGGGCCGAGGTCATGCCAGTAGCTCACCATGCTCACCGCGGCCGCCGCGTCGCCGGTGCGGGTGATCAGGAAGGCGTACTGGCGTCCCCCGGCGGACGCGGCCTGGGCGGTGGAGCGGCCCAGCCACTCCCGCATGTCGTGCCGCAGGCTCGCGCCGCGGTCGGACAGCACCCTGGTCTGGTCCTTGACGATCTCCTTGATCCGGGCCTTCCGCACGGTCTCGTCCGCGGTCAGGTCGATCGTGGCCCAGTGCCCCTCCAGAGGGAGCGCGAACCCGACGATCTCGCCGGCAGGCTCCGCCGCGTCCGACGCGGCCGCGACGTCGGGCTCAGCGTCGACAGGGGTGGCGTCCAGGATCGTGCGGAAGATGCTCGCGGGGAGGCTGAGCGCGTGCGGCCCCGCGGCGTCGAAAGTGACCTGGGCGAGAGCCGCCGAGTGCTCCGCGACGAACTCCGCCACGGCGGCCCCGTGGCGGATGACGAACAGTCGCTCGTCCGTCGCGGTGAGGAAGCGGGCGAGCGTCCCCGCGGAGGAGAACAGGAGCAGGTCCGGGGCCGGCTCGGGCTCGGCCTGATTCGCGAACGCGCACGCCTCGAGCCCGCCACCGGAAGCCAGCGTCGGAACCACCACGACGTCGTAGGCGAGCGCCTCCAGCACGGCGGGCAGGTCGTCCGCGGCCAGCGCCCCGGCCAGCCGCGGCGAACCCAGTTCGGGGACGGCCGCGACCGGGACGGCGCCGGACAGGACGGCGGTGCCGACGTCTCCGATCGAACCGGCGCTGTCCGGGTCGACCAGCCGGAAGAGGAGTTCGCTGTTGGTCTCGAGGGCACCCTCCAGGAAGTGGGGGCGCCCGGAGGTGTCGTCGTCCGCCGGTGCCGTGATCAGGGCTGCGGCGGGACCGATGCCGCCCGGCAGGGCACCCAGCCCTCGGGCCACGTGGGGTTCGGTGGCGCGCACCGCGGTCTCCTCTGCGTTGGGTCTGGCCGGGCCGGTCGGGTCACTCCGCCCGGGGGACGTTGCCTCCGCCCGTGGGCTGCTGACCGTTTCCGGTCAGGGCGTCGGCGCCCTGCTGGTCGATGTCGATCCAGTTGTCGGCGACCGTGATGGCGGCGTCGCCGAGAGCGTTCATCGCCTCGACCATCTTGGCGCGGGTGTCGTCCCAGCCGTGGGCGAAGTCGTGCACCACCTCGGAAAGGCGGTGATGTCCCACCGCGGCGGCGATGGAGTCGCTGTTGGCGTTGGCGCCGTCGAACTCCGACGCCACGGACTTGAGGTCGTTACCCATCGTCCGGATTGCGTCCACCTCGACGATCAGCGTCATCTCAATGCCCCCATTTCATTCAAATCTCGCATTCGGCCGGAGCCGCCGGATTCGGTCGATCACCACACCGGTATCCGCCGAACCCACGGACATTATTCCGCGTCGTTCATCCGTGCGCAGGACGAGCAACAATCGCCCGCTCAAGGTGGAGAGCACGACACCGTCCCTGGGCTGCCGCAGGAACTCGCCGGTCCCGGGAGCCAGGTCGATCAGGTCCGACCAGGCGAGCCGCAGCACCGGCTCGTCGCCCGCCTGCCGGGGGTCGAACAGCCTGATCCCGGACTCGCCCGCGGCCAGCACCATCTCGCCGAGCCGTGGCTTGCGGACCCCGACGTTCTTCAGCTCCGTCTGCACCAGGTAGCCGCCGACCACCACGTCCCACTCGCCGGTGGCGGTGAGCCGGCGGATGCTCCTGGTGAACACCCGCCGATCCCACAGCGCCCACAGCAGGAGCACCACGAGTGCGCCGACGACACCGATACCGACGATCAGGGGCATCGTCCAGTTGCCCTGAAGCACCCGGTACAGGATCAACCCGAGCGCTCCGAGGCCGACCAGGACGGCGGCCCAGGGCGCCGAACGGGTCACCGCTCCGTCCTCGATGGGCGGGACGGGCCGTCAGTTGCCGCGAAGCGCGCTGCCCATCTGGTTGTCCATCTCGACCACGGCCTGCGCGTACTGCGAGAGGAACTTGCCCAGCGGCTCCATGTTGTCGGAGACCTGCTTGAGGCCGGTCGACAACTGCTGGAACTGCTCGGAGTAGGCACCGGAGGCGGCGGCGGTGGTGAACCCGGACCCGATGAGTCCGTTGACCGCGCTCTGCGCCTCGGTGATCTTGCCGTCGATCTCGTTCTTGATGGCGACCAGCTTCTGGCCGATGGAATCCATCTGATCGGGGGTGTAACCGTAGGTGTTCGCCGACATGCGACTTCCCTTCCTTAGCCCTTCGACCGGGTCTCCCGGTTTGCCCGGCAGGCTAGCACAGCTCGAAAAACGTTCGGGCTACGCCAATTGTGTCCGAAACTGTACGAATGTGGAGCCGCCGCCCGCGGGGGTGGCTGCAACCGGGTGAGCGGCCGCGGAAAGGTCCGCGACGGCCGCTATTCTGGGCGGCGCACAGGGATTTGTGGCGGCAGTGATCTCGTTCCGGGTGCATCGTCACCCCGGCAACCGTGACCGGTTCATGGTTGTGGTGGCCCGGACGGAGGGGGTTTCGTGGTGAGCAGGCCTTCGGACTGGTCGGCGTTGGGGTTGGGTTCTGATCCGACCCCGGGTGACCCGGTCGTGGTGCGGCAGGGCGGCAGCGACTACTCGGGGGTGGCGGACGCGATCGCGCGGGCCGCGGCCACGCTGCGGAGCCTGGCCGCCGGATCCTCCAACGCGGACTCGGTGGCGGCGCTGCTGGAGTCCCGGGACAAGGTCGTCGACGACGTCGGGAAGGCCGAGGGCCGCTACCGGTCCGCCGGATCCGCGCTGACCACCTACGCAGCCACCCTGGACCGGGTCCAGACCGAAACCCTGCACGCCCTCACCCAGGCCCGCTCGGCGAAGGCGGAGGCCGAGGCCGAGGAATCCCTGCAACACCGCTACCACACGATGGCGGCGAACCTCGACGACGACGACCCGGCCGACGCCGACCAGATCGACGACTACAACCGCAAAGAGTCCCAACACCGCAACGCCGCCTCCGCGGCCCGGTCCCGGATCGCCACCCAGATCACGATCGTCGAACAGGCCGTCACCGACCGCGACACCGCCGCCCAGACCGCGGTCGACCAGATCGAGAACACCACCGGCTCCGACGGCCTGAACGATTCGTGGTGGGACGACTGGGGCGCGAAGGTCACCGAATGGATCGCGACCATCGCCGAAGCCGTCGCCACCATCGCCGGCATCCTCGCCCTGCTGGTGTGCTGGATCCCCGTGATCGGGCAGGCCCTGGCCGGGATCCTGCTGATCGTCGCCGCCGTCGCCGGGATCGTCGCCGCCCTGGCCAACATCGCGTTGGCCGCCACCGGGGAGAAGTCCTGGGGCGAAGCCGCCGTCTCGATCGTGTTCGCGATCCTGGGTTGTGTCGGGCTGGGTGCGGCGCGTGGCGCCCTCGGCGGCCTCAAAGCCGGGTTCGGTGCCCTCAAGGCCGGCGGCCTGGCCGAACTCGGCGGCCTGCGCGGCCTCGCCCGCGGCACCGGCGAGAACATGGTCAACGCCGCCCGCGGCTTCCTCTCCCGATTCGGCCGCTCCGGAGCCGCGCTCGACGCGGCGGGCAACCCGTCCGCGTTCAGCCAGAACGCCTCGGAGTGCATCAGCGGCCTCGATCCCGTCGACCTGGCCAAGGGCACGGTCTTCGATGAGCGGGTCGACGTCGAACTGCCCGGCGCCTTCCCGCTGGTACTGCGGCGCCGCTACCTCTCCGCGTTCCGGCACGGCGCCTCCTTCGGCACCCGCTGGGCGTCCACCCTGGACGAGCGCGTCGAGACCAGCGGAGGCCAGGTCGTCCTGGTGCGCTGGGACGGCTCCCTGCTGCTGTTCGGTGAACCGGACGCGTCCGGGGTCGCCGTGCCCGTCGCCGGCGTCGACCGGTGGCGGCTGCAGGCGGCGGGCGACGGGTTCGTGGCCACCGACCCGATCAGCGGGGTGCGGTACACCTACGCCGGCTCCGGCGAGCAGAAGTGGCTGGTCGAGCAGGCCGACCGCGCCGGCCGCTGGGTCCGGTTCGTCCGCGACGAGTCGGGCGCGGTGAGCGAGGTCGAACACCACGGCGGCTACCGCGTCCAGGTGGGCGCGACGGACGGACGGGTCGACCACCTCGACCTCGCCGGGCCGGACGGATCGACGACCCGCCTGGCCACCTTCGACTACCGGGACGGATCGCTGGTCCAGGAGACCCGCGCCTCCGGCGGCGCACTGCGCTACGAGGTGGACGAGGCCGACCGGATCGCCGCCTGGACCGACTCCAACAACGTCCGCTACGCCTACCGGTTCGACGACCGCCACCGCTGTATCGCCCAGGGCACCACCAACCCCGGCCAGGAAGAGGTGATGCGGTTCACCCTGGAGTACCTCGACGGCCCCGAGCCGGGCTCCAGTGTCACCGTGGTCACCAATCCCGATGGTGGCCAGCAGCGCTACCTGGTCGACGACCGCGCGCTGATCGTGGCCCAGACCGACCCGACCGGCGCGGAGACGCGGTTCGAGTTCGACCAGTGGTGCCGGCGCACCGCGGTCACCGATCCGCTGGGCAACACCACCCGGTTCGGCTACGACGACGACTCCCGCGTGGTCGCGGTCACCGACGCGACCGGGGCCACCACCGCGGTGGAGTACGACGCTGACGGCCTGCCGGTGCGCCTGGTCGACCCCGCGGGCGGGATCACCACACGGCGCTTCGACGCTCTCGGCCGGCTGGTGGAGCAGCGCGACGCCGAGGGTGCGGTCACCGCCTGGGAGTACGCCGACGACCGGGTCACGATCGTCGATCCGACGGGCCGGCGCACGCTCGTCCACCACGACGCCGCGGGCCTCCCGATCGGCCTGGGCGATGCCGGGGGAGCGGTCCGGATCACGCGGGACGGTCTCGGCCGGGTGCGCACCCAGACCGACCCGAGCGGCGCGACCACCGCGTTCGGCTGGACGCCGACCGGCAGGCCGGCGTCCCGGATCAACCCGGACGGCACCAGCGAGACCTGGGCGTGGGACGGCGAGGACAACCTGGTCGCGCACACCGACGCCTCCGGGCGGGAGACCCGCTACGGCTACGGGCCCTTCGACGTGCTCACCGAGCAGCACAGCCCTGATGGCAGCCGGCTCGCGTTCACCTGGGATGCCGAGCGGCGCCTGGCCGCGGTCACCAACCAGAACGGGCGGACCTGGCGCTACGAGCGCGACCTGGGCGGGCGGGTGGTCGCCGAGACCGACTACGACGGCCGCCGCACCAGCCACACCCTGGACGCGGCCGGACGGGTGGTCGCCACCACCAACCCCGAGGGCCAGACCGTCCGGCTCGACCTGGATGCCCTCGGCCGGATCGTTGCCCGGCACGCGGACGGCAGCACCCACTACACGTGGGACGCGGCCGGCAACCTGGTCGCCGCGGCCACCCCGCGGGTGTCACTGGAGCGCAGCTACGACCGGGCCGGTGGTCTGCTGGCCGAGACCGTCGACGGCGCGTCCCTGGCCTGGCAGCTCGACGCGGCCGGGCGGGTGCTCGCCCGTACCACCCCGGGCGGCGCCGATTCGATCTGGACGCTCGACGAATCCGGCCAGCGGGTCGGGCTGGCACTGGCCGGCCACGACCTCGCGTTCGCGCTCGACCCGCTCGGGCGCACCCTGGAGACCGCGTTCGCCGGCGGCACGATCGAGTCGCGCTACGACCCGGCGGGGCGACTGACCGGCCGCACCACCACGGCGTCCGGCCAGCAGCAGCCCGGTTGGGCGCTCGACTACGGGTACGCCCCCACCGGCGAGTTGCTGCTCGCCAGGGACAGCCGGCACGGCACCCGCGAGTACACCCTCGACCCGGCCGGACGGATCAGCCGGATCACCGCGGGCGGCACCGAGACCGAGGAGTACGCCTACGACCCGGCCGGCAACATCACCAGCGCCGCGTGGCAGGCGTCCACCGACGACACCGCCGCGCAGGGCGAGCGGGAGTACCGGGGCACCCTGCTGGTTCGCGCCGGACGCGACCACTACGACCACGACGCGGCCGGACGCCTCATCCGGCGCCGGCGCCGCCTGCTCTCCGGCGGTATGAAGGAGTGGCGCTACACCTGGAACGCGCTCAACCAGCTCACCGAAGTGGTCACCCCCGAGGGACACCGCTGGAGCTACGACTACGACCCGCTGGGCCGCCGGGTCGCCAAGACCCACCACGACCCGGACGGGGCCGTCGTCGAGTCCTACCGGTTCACCTGGGACGGCTCGGTGCTGGCCGAGCAGGTGCACACCACCCCGGCCACGATCACAACCACCACCTGGGAGCACGAGGGCTTCACCCCGATCGCCCAGACCCGCAGCAGCCGTCCCCACCCGGACCGCGGCGAAGTGGACGAGTGGTCGCAGGAGCGCGTCGACGCCGAGTTCGCCGCGATCGTGACCGACCTGGTCGGCACCCCGATCAGCCTGCTCGACACCGACGGACACACCACCTGGGCCAACCAGCCCAACGCCTGGGGCGCCAGCACCGCCGACCAGGCCATGCCGCTACGCTTCCCCGGCCAATACCACGATGCTGAAACCGGCCTGCACTACAACCTGAACCGCTACTACAACCCCGACACCGGCCGCTACACCACCCAGGACCCCCTCGGCCTGGCACCCTCCCCCAACCCGGCCGCCTACGTACCCAACCCCACCACCCAGATCGACCCGCTCGGCCTCGCCGGATGCAGCGCTGCCACAAACGGCGCACGTGCTTCTGATTTCATCGCCAGCGCGGACGGTGTGGTCGTTCCGACAAGTCGGGCCCGCTTGGTTGAGGGATTCGAAAGAGCTGGGTTGCCGTCGACTCCGACGCGCGCACCTGGAACGCAGTACACCCTTCCAGATGGGAGCCTGGTGCGGGTGATGGAGCCTTCAGGCCAAGCGCCATTACGGGCATCATTCACCGATACATACGGCAATGCCGTCAATCCGTTCACGGGCAAGCAACCGCAACCCCCATCGGGCGTAACCGGGGCGGCTTGGAGACAGATGATGCGAGACCTCACACACGTGGAGCTGGGACCATGATTGAACACCTCAAGAATGAAGTTGAGCGACTTCTCCCTTTGCGGATCAAGGTGGCGTCGTTCGTTGACCCGACGCTGACCCTGGCGGGCGACGGGTGGTCCTTCAGCACTGGCTCAGCGTGGAGGGTTACTGCGGCCGGAGTCTTGACGTTTGGGTGGAGCGACCCGACTGCAAGTCGCCGGGTGCTGGAGTTGTGCGGCAGGCCCATCCTGTCGGTGGCTGCGCAGTCGCCGCGGATGGGTGGCGATCCCGCGTTCGAGCTGTCCGACGGCTACTGGCTGGAGGTATTCTCGGACCAACCGACCGATCCTTGGTCCCTGCAACTGCCGTCCATCACGTTCGTCGGCTCGCCCTCGGACCCGGCCCAAGTGGTTTGACTTGTCTATGGGAGGCCTCTTCGATCTCCCGCTCTCAGCGACGTCAGCGGAGGCGGGGTCAGCAGCACGCGCCCGGCTGGACGAACTCGCAGACCAGTTGTTCGACCTGACCCGCCCCACATGACCGGACAACACACCGCCAGCCGAGCCTTCGCCTTCGGCGGCTGGACCTTCGGCGAGGAGGACCAGTGAGCCGGCCGGATAGCGTCGGAGCTTCCTTCGAACAGGTGGTCGCTGAGACCTTCGGCGCCGACATCGTGGCCACGGGCACAGCAGGGACGGCGATCATGCCAATCAGGTGGCTGGCGACCCCGGGGCTGGTCGTCGAGGTCGAACTCGACGTCCGTGAAGGAGTCGCCGTGCTCCTGCTCAGCCGACCAGTGAACGGCAAGCCACCAAGCGGCTACTACCTGGACGAATCCGGACGCCCCGTGCGCTGGCACCTCGGCGCGCTGCTGTCCGCGATCGGCGCCGACGCCACCGCCCTCCGGGACGCGACCCGGGCGACCGGCGAACAGGCGATGGACCGGCAGGTCCGGCTCGGGCTCCGACTCACCTCGCAACACCTGACCGAACTCACCGCCGAAGTCTCCCGACGCACCGGTAGCTGACAACCCCGGAGGACCACCGTGATTCAGAGGCGTACCAGAGCAGCGCAGACGCCGCGCAGCGAACCCGCCGACCGGGAGTTGTTCGGCTGATGGGGCACGCGCACCCACTCCACGCGTCCGGGGAAGCACAACGCCCGTTCGCGAACCTGCTGCCGCTGGTCGATGCCCTGCTTGAGGGGGGCAACGCGCTGGTGGACGACGGGTTCGTGCCCAACCCTGACGGCTGGAGGTGCCGGCTCACGCGTCCGATCGACTTCGACCTCGTCCGCGACCGGTTCGAGATCCCCGACACCATCCAGCTCTCGCCCGAGCACGACACGATCCTGGACCGGCTGACCTGGTGCTCCATCGAAGGCCCGGCAATCCAGCAGATCGGCGCGAGACCGCTCTCATGACCACCACGGAACTGACGCGCGTCGTTGCAGCCACGAGAGAACTCCTGGCGGCGCAAGGCCAGGAGTCCAGAGCGGCGTGGCTGGAGGAGCGTGAGCACACGCTCCGAACCGCCGACTCGCCCGAGACGATCGAATCGACGATCGCAGAACTCCACTCGATCGTCCTCGGCATGGGAGGCCTCTTCGATCTCCCGCTCTCAGCGACGTCAGCGGAGGCGGGGTCAGCAACACGCGCCCGGCTGGACGAACTCGCAGACCAGTTGTTCGACCTGACCCGCCCCACATGACCGGACAACACGCCGCCAGCCGAGCCTCCGCCTTCGCCGGCTGGACCTTCGTCGAGGAGGACCAGCCCGGCTCTCGCTCGCGCAACTCTCCAGACTCCACGAACTCGGGATTCCGGCGTCGAATACCATGCGTGAGCCGTTGGACGCAGAGGTCAACATCCGCGATGGGCTGTCGCAAGGAGCCCACCCGGTGCGCGGGGGAACCGCCTGGGCCGGGGCCAACAAGCAGATCCCGTGAAGGAGTCCTGTGATCGAGCTGGAGCAAGTCTCAACGCTTCACTGGCCCAACTGCCCGGGCGTTCCGACCCGGAGAGCAGGCGGTGACGATCTTCCTGGAGGGGGCAGCGAACATCGCAGCGAACGAACTGGCCGTCGAGCTGGGACGCCCGGTCTCGCACGAGGAATCAACCGCCCGACTGGCGAGCCAGCCCGGCTGGATCC
>JBDHZJ010000002.1:0-23387 GCA_039811825.1 Propionicimonas sp. | reverse complement strand
AGGCGCTTCGCGACGTCGTCGACCGTGATGCCGGTCTGCTTCGTGAGCTCGCGCAGGTCGAGGATGCACTCGTGCGCGACCAGCCCGGACGCACCGGTGTACAGCACCGGGAAGTACCCGTCGAGCCGCCGGGCCACGTAGTTCGCGGCGAGGATCGCCGACTGGGCGGCCAGCCGCAGCCCGTCCGCCCCCATCAGCGCGATGAACGCCCACGTGATCGGCAGCACGCCCGCCGAGCCGTACGGCCCCGCGCTGACCGGGCCGTAGCTGCTGGCCGGGCCGGCTGCGGCGACCAGCGGGTGGTTCGGCAGGTACGGCGCGAGGTGCTCGCGCACCGCGACCGGACCGACTCCCGGACCGCCGCCGCCGTGCGGGATCGCAAACGTCTTGTGGAGGTTGAGGTGGCTGACGTCCGCGCCGAACTTCCCGGGACGCGCCAGGCCCAGCATCGCGTTCAGGTTCGCACCGTCGACGTATACCTGACCTCCAGCATCGTGCACCTGCCGGCAGATCTCGGTGATGGTTTCCTCGAACACCCCGTGCGTGGACGGGTAGGTCACCATGACGGCGGCCAGCTCCGCGGCGTGCTGGTCGATCTTCGCGGCCAGGTCGGCCAGGTCGACCGAGCCGTCGGCCGCGGTCGCCACGACCACCACCCGCATGCCCGCCATCACCGCGGACGCCGCGTTCGTGCCGTGCGCGGACGCCGGGATCAGGCACACCGTGCGGTGCGCGTCACCACTCGCGAGGTGGTAGGAGCGGATCGCCATCAGGCCGGCGAACTCCCCCTGGCTGCCCGCGTTGGGTTGCAGGCTGACCCGGTCGTACCCGGTGATCTCGGCGAGCCAGTCGCACAGCTCGCCGATGAGTTCGGCGTAGCCGGCGGCGTCGGCCTCCGGCACGAACGGGTGCAGCCCCGCGAAGCCCGGGGAGCTGATCGGCTCCATCGCCGCGGCGGGGTTCAGCTTCAGGGTGCAGGACCCGAGCGGGATCATGCCCTTGTCGAGGGCGAAGTCGCGGTCGGCGAGCGTGCGCAGGTAGCGCATCAGCTCGGTCTCGCTGTGGTACCGGGAGAACACCGGGTGGGTGAGGTAGTCACTCGTCCGCACGTGGTCGCCGAGGCCACCGGCGACCGCGTCGGTGAGCGTGGCGCCGAACGCGCCGGCCACGATCGCCAGCGCGGCGTCGTCGGCGTCCTCGCCCACGCTGATGCCGACGTGGTCGGCATCCACCGGCCGCAGGTGCACGCCGCCCGCGCGGGCCCCGGCCAGCACCTCGGCCGCCCGGCCGGGCACGGTCACGGTGAGGGTGTCGAAGAAGCTCTCCCCCGCCAGGTCGTGGCCGGCCGCCTGCAGCGCGGCGGCCAGCCGCCGCGCCCGATCGTGGATGGTGCGGGCGATCCCGGCCAGCCCCTCGGGGCCGTGGTGGACGGCGTAGCAACTGGCGGCCACGGCGAGCAGCACCTGCGCGGTGCAGATGTTCGACGTGGCCCGCTCGCGGCGGATGTGCTGCTCCCGGGTCTGCAGGGCGAGCCGGAAGGCCGGGACGCCGTCCGCGTCCTTGCTCAGGCCGACGATGCGTCCTGGCAGCTGGCGTTCGAGGCCGGAGCGGACGGCGATGTAGCCGGCGTGCGGGCCACCGTAGAAGAGCGGGACGCCGAGCCGCTGCGCGGACCCCACCGCGATGTCGGCCCCCCAGTCCGCCGCGGAGCCGATCAGGGTCAGCGCAAGCAGGTCGACCGCGGCGACCAGCTGGGCGCCGTTGTCGTGCGCGAGCGCCGCGAGGTCGGTGAGCTCGGCCGCCGACGGCAGCCGGCCGTCGGCCCCGGGTACCTGCACGACCACGGCGAACGCCTGGTGCGCCCGGACGGTGTCGGCGAGCGAGTCGGCCGCGACCACGATCTCGATCCCGGTGGCGAGGCAGCGGGTCTGCAGCACGGCGAGGCTCTGCGGCAGCAGGTTCGAGTCCACCACGACCACACCCCCCTTGCGGGAGACGCGGTGCGCCACGGCGACCGCCTCGGCCACGGCGGTGCCCTCGTCGAGCAGGCTCGCCCCTGCGACCGGCAGGCCGGTGAGGTCGGAGACCATCGTCTGGAAGTTCGCCAGCGCCTCGAGCCGGCCCTGGCTGATCTCAGGCTGGTAGGGCGTGTATGCGGTGTACCAGGCCGGGTTCTCCAGCACCATCCGGCGCACGACCGGCGGGGTGATCGTGCCGTGGTAGCCGAGCCCGATCATCGCGGTGCCGGGCACGTTCCGCCCGGCGAGGGTGGCCAGCCTGCGCTGCACCTCGAACTCGCTGAGCGGGGCGGGCAGCTGCAGCGGTTCGGTGAGCCGGATCGCGGCGGGGACGGCGGCGGCGGTGAGTTCGTCGAGGCTGGCGAACCCGAGCGTCGCGAGCATCCGGGTGTGGTCGGGCGCCGAAGGGCCCACGTGGCGTCGGGTGAAGTCGTTCATCGCAGGCACCAACCTATCGCCGCCGGTGCCCGCAGCCCGGCGCGGATCACCGGGCGTGGCCGGGAGATTCAGCCCGCCACGCGGGCGCGGCGCCGCTGCGCCAGCTCGTCGTCGTGGTGGGCCGGCTCGTCGACCCGCTCGGCCGGCAGCTCCTGCAACGTGCCCTCGATGTCGCGCCAGACGCCGCCGAGGGCGATCCCGAACATCCCCTGGCCACCACGGAGCAGGTCGACCACCTCGTCGTCGGACGTGCACTCGTACACCGACACGCCGTCGCTCATCAGGGTCACCGTGGTGAGGTCCTCCACGCCCCGGGCCCGCAGGTGCTCGATCGCCGTACGGATCTGCTGCAGCGAGATGCCCGCGTCGATCAGGCGCTTGATCACCTTCAGGATCAGCAGGTCGCGGAAGCTGTACAGCCGCTGGGTGCCGGAACCGCCGGCCGCTCGCACCTCGGGCACCACCAGGCCGGTGCGGGCCCAGTAATCGAGCTGGCGGTAGGTGATGTCGGCCGCGCGGCACGCCACCGGTCCGCGGAAGCCCAGGTCGTCGGGCAGCGGCGAGAAGTCACCATCGAACAGCAGGTCCTGGTTGGGCACCTGGTGCTGAGCGTTCATCGCTGCCTCTTCTCGATCCGGGGAATCACCGCGTTGGGATTACGACGGTAATCCGGCCCGGTCTCGGGGGTCAACGACACGCCGGGGGCAGGTTTCGGTAGCCACCGACTCTGAAGCCCTACCTCAGGGTTCGGGGCGCACTCTCACGCGCCGTCGCCGCCCTCGCCGGTGAAGTCCTCCGGGGTCACCGAGTCGAGGAACTCCCGGAACCGCTCGACCTCGTCCTCCGGCGGCGGCGCGTCCCCCGTTCCGGCGTCCCCGCCGAGCACACCCGCCTGGTCGAGCACCTCCTCGGCGCACTCGATCGGGCAGTCCGCGCGCAGCGCGAGCGCGATCGCGTCGCTGGCCCGGGCCGGGAGCTGCCGCTCGCCGATCACCAGCTCGGCGAAGAACTGCCCGTCGGAGTAGCTCGTGATCCGCACCGACGTCAGCGCCTCCCCCGATACCTCCACCAGTTGCCGGGCCAGGTCGTGGATCGCGGGACGGTCCGGATCGGGGTCCTCGGTCGCGCTGAAGATCGCTGACGCGCCGCCGTGGCTCATCCAGATCGGCAGCAGGCGCTCCTTCCCGCCCACCTCGGCGAGCACGACCAGCGGGACCGCGTCGCCGGTGGAGACCCGGATCTCGACCACTGTCAGCTCGCGCACGCCGGCCTCACTGCGGCAGCTGGGAGCGCATGACCGCGGCATGGGCGTGCAGCACCAGCTGCATCACCTCCGCGGGCAGCGTCCGGTTCGACGGGTTCCGGCGCAGGTGGGGGGCGATCGCCTGCTCGATCAGCCCCACCTCGCGCTCGGCCGCCTGCTTGACCACCCGCAGGTGCCGGGCGTCCATGCCGAAGGCGGCGAGCTTGCGGGAGATCACCGCGATGGTGAGGGCGTCCCTGCCGTAGTAGATCGTGCCGCGGCGCGGCACCACGAGCTGGTGCTTCTCCAGTTCGGCGAGCGCCGGCTCGCTGAGACCGCTCAGCTCGAGCAGCTCGCGCCGGGTGATCCGGATCGCCCGCTTGGGCGGTCGCGGCTGCGGCGTGATCGCCGCCTCGGGCTCGACTCCCTCCCCGGCGGCCCCGGTGCGGGCGTTGCCCAGTGCCGGCGGCTCCTGGCCGCGGTCCATCATGTCGAGGTGCTCGCGGATCACCTTCAACGGCAGGTAGTGGTTCTTCTGCACGTCGAGGATGTAGCGCAGCCGCTCGATGTCCGACTCGGCGTAACGCCGGTAGCCGGACGGTGCGCGTTCCGGCGAGATCAGCCCCTCCGACTCGAGGAAGCGGATCTTCGAGATGGAGATGTCCTCGAACTCGGGCTTGAGGATGGCCAGGACCTGGCCGATGCTGCGCAGTCCGAGCGCCATCAGTCCTGCCCGGCGAAGAACACCATGCGGAACTTGCCGATCTGCACCTCGTCGCCGCGGCGGAGCGCCACGTCGCCGTCGATCAGGGTGCGGTTCACGTAGGTGCCGTTCAGGCTGTTCTCGTCGCTGACCCAGACCTGCCCGTCGCGCCGGGTGAACCGGGCGTGGTGCCGGGAGACGGTGATGTCGTCGAGGAAGATGTCACAGCGCGGGTGCCGGCCGGCGGTGATCACGTCGGTGTCGATCAGGTACCGCGCCCCCGCCTGGGTGCCCCGGAGCACCAGCAGCAGGGCCGATCCGCTCGGCAACGCCTCGATGGCCTCGGCGTCGTCGGGGTTGAGTTCCTCGGTCGCGAACTCCTCCACGACCGGCGGGATCACCCGCGTCGTGTCACCGGACAGCTTCGCCAGGCTCGCACCACAGTGCGGGCAGAAGTTCGCGGCCTCGGCGAGATCGTGACCGCAGGCGGGACAATGCATCATCGAGGCCACCTTTCGTGCGCGGTTGGTGAGCCCTCCCCCGACCGAGGCTCAACGACAGGTCGACCTTCAGCCTAGCCCGACACGAGGTCCGAGTACGCGTCCGCGTCCAGAAGATCTTCAAGCTCCCCGGCTTCGGACAGCTCGAGTTCGAAGATCCAACCGTCACCGTAAGGGTCAGAGTTGATGGTCTCGGGGGTCGCGTTGAGCAGTTCGTTGACCGCGGTGACCACACCACTGGCCGGCGAGTACACGTCGGAGACGCTCTTCGTCGACTCGACCTCGGCGCAGGCGTCGTCCGCCGCGACCTCCTCGCCGACCTGCGGCAACGAGACGTACACGACGTCGCCCAGTGCCTCGGCGGCATAGTCGGTGATGCCGACCCTCACGATGTTGCCTGCGCCCTGGCGCACCCATTCGTGCTTGCTGGTGTAGCGGAGATCATCGGGGAACACGCACGCACTCCTTCTCGGCAGCGGCCGCTGCCCTTCGACATGGCCAAGACTATCGTTTGGACGTCCCTCGCGAGCGGGTGGTCAGGCCGGTTCTCCGTCCGCAGAACCACCACGTTCGAGCGGGATCCTGCGGATCACGTCGACGCCCTGGCCGACGTAGAGCAGCCCGGACCACCAGTACAGCCCGGCACCCCAGATCACACACGCCCAGCCGAACGTGCGCACCGCGACCTGCCACGCCTCGCCGCCGGCACCGAGCAGGACCAGCGGGAAGCCGTAGAGCAGGGCGAACGTCGCGGCCTTGCCGAGGAAGTGGACGGGCAGGCTCGCGAACCCGCGCCGGCGCAGCGCCGGCCAGATCGTGGTGGCCATCATCACGTCGCGCGCGCCCAGCAGCACCACCAGCCACCAGGGCACGATGTCGCGGATGGCGAGGCCGATCAGGGTGGCCAGGATGTACGCGCGGTCGGCCATCGGGTCCAGCACCTGGCCCAACCGCGAACGCTGGTGCCAGCTGCGGGCCAGCTTGCCGTCCAGCCAGTCGGTGGCCCCGCCGATCGCGAGCACCACCACGGCCCACACGTCCGAGTGCCGCTCGAGCAGCAGCCACAGGAACAGGGGCACGCCAAGCAGGCGGATGAAGCTCAGGATGTTCGGGACCGTCAGCACCCGCTCGGTGTCGTACGGCTCGCCTGCCACTGCCACGGGGGCCAGACTATGCGATCGGACTCACAGCTGGCTCCAAGCCGCCGCGAGGAGTTGACGGGTCTGTTCGAGAAGCTGCGGCAGCGCCTTGGTCTGGGCGACCACAGGCAGGAAGTTCGCGTCGCCCAGCCAGCGCGGCACCACGTGCTGGTGCAGGTGCGCGGCGATGCCGGCACCGGCCACCTCGCCCTGGTTGAGGCCGAGGTTGAAGCCGGCCGGGTGGGACACCGCGCGCAGCACCCGCATGGCCTGCCCGGTGAACGCGGACAGCTCGGCGCTCTCCTCGGCGGACAGCTCCGTGAAGTCGCTGACGTGCCGGTAGGGGCACAGCAACAGGTGGCCCGGCGAGTACGGGTACAGGTTCAGCACCGCGTAGACGAACTCGCCGCGGTGCACGACCAGGCCGTCGGCGTCCTCCCGCTGCGGCGAGCGGCAGAACGGGCAACTCGCCTCACCCGGGTCGACCGGCTTGTTCTCCCCCTCGATGTAGACCATCCGGTGCGGGGTCCACAGCCGCTGGAACGCGTCGGGGACGCCGGGCAGCGACCCGGCGTCCTCGATCGGGACCTGGTCCATCGCCTAGCGCCTCGGCGGGCGGGTGGCGGCGACGATCTCCTCGATCGCCGCCTGGACGGGCACGCCGTTCTTCTGGGTGCCGTCGCGGTAGCGGAACGACACCGCACCGGCGGACGCGTCCTGCTCGCCGGCGATCAGCATGAACGGAACCTTCTGGGTCTGGGCGTTGCGGATCTTCTTGCCGAACCGGTCGTCGGAGTAGTCCACCTCGACCCGGACGTCAGCCGCGGCGAGCCTGGCGGCGACGTCGGCCAGGTACGCCTCGTACTCGGCCGCAACCGGGATGCACTCCACCTGGACGGGGTGCAGCCACGCCGGGAAGGCCCCCGCGTAGTGCTCGGTGAGGACGCCGATGAAGCGCTCGATCGAGCCGAACTTGGCCGAGTGGATCATCACCGGCTCGGCGGGATGGCCGTCCGGCCCGGTGTAGGTCAGGCCGAACCGGGCCGGCTGGTTGAAGTCGTACTGGATGGTCGACATCTGCCAGGTGCGGCCGATCGCGTCCTTGGCCTGGACGGAGATCTTCGGGCCGTAGTAGGCCGCGCCACCCGGGTCGGGCACCAGTTCGAGCCCGGACTCGCGCCCCACCTGCTCCAGGATGGCGGTCGCCTTCGCCCACTGCTCGTCCGAACCGATGAACTTCGTGGACTTCGCGCCCTCGTTGTCGCGGGTGGACAGCTCGAGGTAGTAGTCGTCCAGGCCGAAGTCCTCGAGCAGGTTGGTGACGAAGGTGAGCAGGTGCTTCACCTCGTCCGCGGCCTGGTCGGCCATCACGTAGGAGTGGGAGTCGTCCTGGGTGATCATCCGGACGCGGGTGAGCCCCTGCAGCACGCCCGACTTCTCGTTGCGGTACACGGTGCCGAACTCGAACAGCCGCAGCGGCAGCTCCCGGTACGAGCGTCCCCGCGAGGAGAAGATCAGGTTGTGCATCGGGCAGTTCATCGCCTTGAGGTAATAGTTCTGCCCGTCGTCGTCCATCGGGGGGAACATGCCGTCGGCGTAGTACGGCAGGTGGCCTGAGGTGTGGAACAGGCCCTCCTTGGAGATGTGCGGGGTACCCACGTACTGGAAGCCCGCCCGGATGTGCGCCTCGCGCACGTAGTCCTCCATGGCCCGCTTGATCACCCCGCCCTTCGGGTGGAACACCGGCAGGCCGGCGCCCAGCTCCTCGGGGAAGCTGAACAGGTCGAGTTCTGCGCCGAGCTTGCGATGGTCGCGGCGGGCGGCCTCGGCGAGGCGCTCCTGGTAGGCGACCAGGTCCTCCTTCGAGGCCCAGGCGGTGCCGTAGAGCCGCTGCAGTTGCGCGTTGCGCTGGTCGCCGCGCCAGTACGCCGCAGAGCTGCGGGTCAGCGCCCAGGCGTTGCCCAGGTAGCCGGTGTGCGGCACGTGCGGGCCGCGGCACAGGTCCTTCCAGGCGACGCTGCCGTCGCGGCGGACGTTGTCGTAGATGGTCAACTCGCCCGCGCCGACCTCGACCGAGGCGCCCTCGGTGGACGCCGCCGCGCCCTTCAGCCCGATCAGTTCGAGCTTGTACGGCTCGTCGGCGAGGTCTGCGGCCGCCTCAGCGTCGCTGACCGAGCGGCGAACGAACCGCTGGCGCTCCTTGACGATGCCGGCCATCACCTTGTCGATCGCCTTGATCGCCTCGGGGGTGAGCGGCTCGGCAACCTGGAAGTCGTAGTAGAAGCCGTCGGTGATCGGCGGCCCGATGCCTAGCTTCGCGTCGGCGTGCAGTCGCTGCATCGCCTGCGCGGCGACGTGCGCGCAGGAGTGCCGGATGATCGCCAGGCCCTCGTCGCTCGACGCGACGACCGGCTCGACCTCGTCCCCGTCGTGGAGGACGCCGGCCAGGTCGACGACCCTCCCGTTCACCCGGGCCGCAACGACCGTCCGGTCATCGCCGAACAGGTCCAGCGCGGTCGTGCCGGTCTCGACCACCCGGGGTTCGCGCGACTCGGGACGCACCACGGTGAGGGAGACAGACACAGGGACTTCCTTTCAACGACGACCGGCCACCTGCCGGCCCGGACCATTCTGCCCCCTCCGGCGGGCGGGCTTCACCTCGGGGGCCGGCACGCGGCCCGGCCGAGGGCTGCGGGACGAACCGGCGGGCCTCAACGATGCGTCGGAGCCGTGCCTGCGCTCGTGCCGCCCGAGGCGACGGTGCTCGTCCAGGCCGAGTACCTCTGCACGGTGGTGTAGCCGGGCTTGCGTCCGGTCACCCGCACCTTCACCCGGTGCCCGGCGTCCGCGTCCACCAGGGTGTACTTCGCCCTGGTCGCGCCCTTGATCCGCACGTCGCCGTGGTCGCCCGACCGATACCACTGGAACGAGAGCGTGACGTCGCCGGGGCCCCAGCGTTTCGGCAGCGCGGTGAGGGTCTGCCCGACCTGCGCGACACCCGAGTAGACCGGCACCGGCGTGGGGTTCAGGGTGCCCGCCACGACGGCGGCGGTGGGCCTGGAGAACCGGCTGGCCGGTTCGAAGAGCTTCGCGGTGCCCCGCACCCTCGCCTTGATCGTGTGGCCCAGGTCGGCCGCGACGAGTTCGTAGGTGGTGGCTGTTGCCCCGTCGATCTTCACTCCGTCGCGGTACCACTGCCAGGCGAGACGCACGGTGCCCGGACCCCAGGGCCTCACGCCGGCGGCGAGCACTCCGCCCACCCGCGCCCAGCCGTAGACCGAGGGGGTCTGCGGCGACAGTTCCTGCCCGACCACCGGACCCACCGGGTCGGTCTCCTGGACGGCGGTCTCGAAGCCGGCCCTGGTGCCGGTGATCCGCACCGAGACTTCGTGGCCGATATCGTCCGCCGACAGGCGATGCCGCCGGTCGGTGGCCCCGGGGATCGCTGCTCCGTCGCGCAGCCACTGGTAGGCGAGGGCGACGGAGCCCGGCCGCCAGTCGGGCCTGGCGAAGCGCAGTTCGGAACCGTAGCGGGGATCACCCTTGATCGCCGGGGCATCGCCCGGCTCGACCATGGGGTGCAGGCTCGACTGGCTCTTCGTCGAGGGTGCACCCGACGGCGCCTCGGCGGCGACGTTCGGCTGGACCGACGATTCGGCGGCGGTCGGGGTGGCGGGCACCGGGGCCGGCGGCGGCAGGTGCCTGCCGTTGCCGATCGCACCGGCTCCGGTGAGGACGGCGACCAGCCCGATCAGCGCGCCCAGCCCGCGGCTGCGCAACGGACGATGTCCGGGCATGCAGATCTCCCCTCCTCCCCCGGCTACAACCGTAACGTCCACGACGGCCACCGTGGTGGCGACGCACCATGCGGCATGGCACGGTTTTCCCCATGGCGAGCGAAACCGAGCGGCTGTTCCCCGGCAAGTTCTTCATCAGCACGGCCCTGGAAGCACTCGAGACCAAGACCGCGATGTCGGGGGAACTCGCCCTGCGGTACCTCCAGCGAGCCGCCATGGCCGGCATCCTGATCGCGGTGTTCTACGGTGCCTACTTCACCACGGTCGCCACCTTCTCCGCCATCAGCGTGGGTGAAACTGCCCTCACCGGAGTGGGCAAGCTGATCGGCTCGCTGGTCTTCGGGTGGGCCCTGGTGTTCATCTACTACACCAAGTCCGAACTGCTCACCTCGAACATGATGGTGGCCTCGATCGGCGTCTACTACCGGAGGGTGAAGCGCCGCCGCGCGCTGCGGATGCTCGGCCTGTGCTACCTCGGCAACCTGCTGGGCGGGCTGCTGATCGCGCTGCTGGTGAGGTTCAGCAGCCTCGCCTCCGGGCCCGTCCTGGTCGAGATGGAGCACTCCGTCGCGGTGAAGCTTGGCTACCTGGCCGCGGGGCCGACCGGCTGGACCGACCTGTTCATCCGCGCCGTGCTCTGCAACCTGATGATCAACGTCGCGATGCTGCTCGTCTACAACGGCTTCATCGCCGAGGACGTCACGAAGGCGCTCGCGATGATCATGGCGGTGTTCATCTTCGCGTTCCTCGGCCTCGAGCACTCGGTCGCCAACACCGTGCTGTTCACCATCGTCGGGCTCAGCGAGGGTATCGACGTGGGCCTGGCCGCAGGCAACGTGGCGATCGCCCTGGTCGGCAACTTCATCGGCGGCGGCGTGCTGATCGGGCTGTACTACGCCTTCGTCAACGACGACTCGCGGTTCCGTCGGTGAGCGGGTCCCGGTGAGTCCAGGTGCGCCGGCGGCCCGGATGGGCCAGTCTGGGAACGAGCGTGGACCAGGAGGAGCAATGCCGGAGAAGTCGAACTGGTGGCTGCGGAGGCCCGCCCTCAACTGGCTCGAGCTGATCGGGTTCACGCTGGCCCTCGCCCTGGTCGCCGGCGGGCTCGGCGCCTGGGCCGCGCTCAAGCTCTCCCCCGCGCCCGGCTCCTGCGACACCACGCGGGTCGCCACCGCCGCCCTGCCGTCGGTGGTCACGGTGTTCGCCAGCGGTGCCGCGGGTTCGGGGTCGGGCAGCGGCGCGATCATCCGCGCGGACGGGGTGATCCTCACCAACGACCACGTGATCGCCACGGCCGCCGAGTCGGGCACGATCGAGGTCCTGCTGAACAACGGCGACCGGCTCGGGGCCCACCTGGTCGGCACCGACCCGATCACCGACCTCGCCGTGCTCAGGATCGACCGGAACAAGCTCCCGGCACTGCTGCTCGCGCCGCGGGAGCAACTGACCGTCGGCCAGCCCGTGGTCGCCCTGGGCGCCCCGCTCGGGCTGTCCGGGACGGTCACCAGCGGCATCGTCAGCGCGCTCGGGCGGAACGTGCCCGCTCCCAAGGCCGGCGGCGGCACCACCGTGCTGGCCGGAGCGATCCAGACCGACGCGGCGATCAACCCCGGCAACTCCGGTGGTCCGCTGGTCACGTGCGAGGGACGGCTGGTCGGGGTGAACACGGCGATCTCGACCGTGCCCACCGCGAGCGGGGACACCGGCGGCGGCAGCGTCGGGATCGGCTTCGCCGTGCCGGCGAGCACCGCACAGCGGATCGTGGACGAACTGCTCGCCAGCGGGCAGGCCACCCACCCCTGGATCGGGGCCCAGACCACCGAGATCAGCCAGGACACCGCAGACCGGTTCGGCACCAAGGCGGGCCTGTTCGTCCAGGAAGTGACCAGCGGGGGCCCGGCCGAGGCCGCAGGGTTGCAGGCGGGTGACGTGATCACCGGCATCAACGGCCAGCCGGCCACCGCCGTCTCGCTCGCCTGGCTCCTGGTCAGCGCCGAGGTGGGCGAGACGATCCCGGTGGAGTACTACCGCGACGGCACCGCACGCCAGGCCACGATCACCCTGGTCGAGCAGCCGTAATCAGCCGGCGGCACCGGGCTCAGCGCGCGCGCCGGACGCGGGCCTCGTCCCAGACCGGCCGGTCGGCCTCGTACACGCCGCCCTCGCTGCCGAAGACGAGGAAGCGGTCGAATCCCCGGGCGAACCACCGGTCGTGGGTGACGGCCAGGACCGTCCCCTCGAAGCCCTCAAGGCCCTGCTCCAGCGCCTCGGCCGACTCGACGTCGAGGTTGTCGGTGGCCTCGTCGAGCAGCAGCAGCGTCGCCCCCGACAGCTCCAGCAGGAGGATCTGGAAGCGCGCCTGCTGGCCACCCGAGAGGGACTCGAAGGTCTGCTCGGCCGCGCCGGCGAGTTCGTAGCGGTCCAGGGCACGGGCGGCGGGTTCGCGTCCGAGGCCGGCCCGGCCGCGACCGTCCGGGGTGGAGTCCCCGCGGTGCAGGATGTCGAGCAGGGTACGTCCGAGGAGCTCGGGGTGCTCGTGGGTCTGCACGAACCAGCCCGGATGGACGCGTGCGCCGAGCCGGGCCCTTCCGGAGTGCTGCACCGGCGCGATGGCGTCCAGGCCGCCGACGGGCTCGTGTTCGAGGTCCGGTACGGAACCTCCCCGGGCGAGCAGGCGCAGGAAGTGGGACTTCCCGGAACCGTTCGAGCCGAGCACCGCGACCCGCTCGCCGTACCAGACCTCCAGGTCGAACGGCTTCATCAGTTCCAGCGACTCCCCCTCCGGGACGGGCGGGAGCCGGAGTTCGAGCTGCTCGCAGACCAGCGCGCGCTTGCCCGTCCGGCCCCCGGACAGCCGCATCCGCAGTTTCTGCTCGCGCGGCTGCTCGATCGGGGGGCCGGCCTCCTCGAACCGACGCAGGCGGGTCTGCGCCGCCTGGTAGCGGCTGGCCATACCGTCGTTGTAGCTCGCCTTCTGCTTGAGCGTCGCCACGAGGGTCTTCAGCTTCTGGTGCTCCTCGTCCCAGCGGCGGCGGAGCTCATCGAAGCGCTCGAACCTGGCCCGGCGTGCATCGTGATAGCTGGAGAAGCCGCCGGGATGGGTCCAGACCCGGTTGCCGGCCGCGCCGAGTTCGACGGTCACCACCCGGGTGGCCGTGTTGGCGAGCAGTTCCCGGTCGTGGGAGATGAACATGATCGTCTTCGAAGACTCCCGGATGCGCTCCTCCAGCCAGACCTTCCCGGGCACGTCGAGGTAGTTGTCGGGTTCGTCCAGCAACAACACCTCGTCCGGCCCGCGCAACAGGTACTCCAGCACCAGTCGCTTCTGCTCCCCGCCGGAAAGGGTGCGCAGCGAGCGGTACCGCGCGCGGCTGTACTCCACGCCGAGCGCGGCGATCGTGCACACGTCCCAGACCACCTCGACGTCGTAGCCACCCGCATCGCCGTACTCGGCGAGTGCCTCGGCATAGGCCAGCTGGTGGGCGACGTCGTCGGTGTCCATCAGCACCCGCTCACAGGCGTCCACGGCCTCCGCCGCTGTGCGGACGCGGGCCGGCGCGACCGACAGGAGCAGGTCCGCGACCGTCGGGTCGTCGCTCCCACCGGTCGGGTCGGCGACCCCCTGGCCGACAAACTGCCGCATCACGCCGAGCCCGCCCGAGCGCGTGATCACCCCCGCGTGCGGGCTCAGGTCACCGGTGATCAGGCGAAGCAGCGTGGTCTTGCCGGCCCCGTTGGCGCCGACCAGCGCGACCTTGGCACCGTCCCCGACCCGGAACGAGACGTCGTTGAGGAGCACCCGCCCGTCCGGGAGTTCGAAGCGGACGCCCGTGACGTCGACATGGCCCACGGCGCAACGCTACTGGCCGCGGCACGCGCAGCCGAAACGCGGACCTCGGAAGCCCGGCTCAGGCGGCCACCAGGCCGCGTCCGCGGGCCAGGCTGACCGCGACCAGCCGGTCGTGCACGCCGAGCTTGTCGTAGATGTTGCCCAGGTGCTTGTGCACCGTCCGCGGCGACAGCGACAACCGGGACGCGATGGAGGTCGCCAGCAACCCCTGCGCGAGCAGGTCCAGCACCTCGAGTTCGCGGGAGGTCAGGCCGAACTCGCGCGCGGCGTCCTCACCGGCCCGGGCCCGTTCCCGGCGCTGCATCGCCAGCACGGCGTGCGGCAGCAGCGCCATCAGGGGCGGCACCGCCTCGTGCAGCAACAGCATCTGGTTGTCACCGAAGCCCTCGCGCTTGGCGAAGGCCAGGGCCCTGCGTCCGTCGTCGTGTTCCGGGTCGAAGCCGGCCGGAGCCACCACCAGCACGTCGCCGAGCCGGCCGTGCTCCAGCCGGAACGGTGCCTGCCCGCTCACGCCGGAATCCAGCTGGTCGAGCATCCCCACCAGTTCGGCCGCGGCGGCCGGATCGGGGTGGCAGGTGAGCACCCGCTCCCCCGCGACCTGCGTCGGAATGAAGCACGCCGCCACGTCAGCCTCGACGCCCTGCGCGAGGTACCGACAGATCACCTGCTCGACGTCGACATCGGCCGCCAGTGCCTCGGCGGCCTCGACGAGCATTCCCACGATCACGACTGCCCGCTGACCTCGATCCACGCCCAACCCCCTGCCTCGTCCGCTGACCGGGTGACAGTCTCTGCCTCAGCAAACCGAACACTGCGGCTCATGCCGTCTATTCCGGATCGGCGAAGTTTCACCAACTCGCTGCATCGGAGCCCGACGGGGGCCGTCTTGATACCGCCTCGGTGGGCAAGAATGAGGAGCATGACGCTGCTCTACCTCGTGCGCCACGGCCAGACGGAGTGGAGCCGCTCCGGCCGGCACACCTCGGTGACCGAACTGGACCTCACCGACGCGGGGGTCGCCCAGGCGCGCTCGTTGCGCGAACGGCTCGACCCGGGCGAGTTCGACCTGGTGCTGAGCAGCCCGCGGCTGCGCGCCCGCCGGACGGCCGAACTCGCCGGGTTCACCGACTACGCGGTCGACGACGACCTGGCCGAGTGGTATTACGGCGACTTCGAGGGCCTGACCAGCCCGCAGGTCCGGGAACGCTTCCCCGGCTGGCGGATCTGGTTCAACGGCTGCCCGGGCGGGGAGTCGTCGGAGCAGGTGCGGGCGCGCCTGACCCGGGTGGTGGCCCGGGTGCGCGCGTCCGGCGTGGAGCGGGCGATCTGTTTCGGCCACGGCCACGCGTCCCGCGTGCTGGCGTTGTGCTGGCTCGACTTCCCGATCATCTTCGGGCAGAGCTTCCCGCTCGAGGTGGGCAGCGTGTCGATCCTCGGCCGCGAGAAGGAGTCCCCGGCGATCGTCCGCTGGAACAGCTGAGGCCTCGACGGGCTCGGCCGACCGAGGCGTGGGAGCGATTGCAGCTCTGCGTCCGACCTGATTTGCTGATCCGGTGGCGACGGTGCGCAATCCCCTGCTGAACAGCCTGCTGAACCTGCGGGGCAACGGACGGGCCTGCGTCTACACCGAGCCCATGTGGGGCCTGTCGATGATGCTGGTGCTCCCGTACGCGTCGGTGTTCATGCTGGCTCTCGGCGTCCACGACGTGCAGATCGGGCTGCTCGCCACCATCTCGATGCTCTCCCAGGTCGTGTTCGGCCTGCTCAGCGGGGTGATCACGGACAAGCTCGGCCGGCGCGTGACCACCGCGGTGTTCGACGTCGTCGCCTGGGCGATTCCCTGCCTGATCTGGGCGGTCGCGCAGAACTTCTGGTACTTCCTGGTCGCGTCGGTGGTCAACGGCGCCTGGCAGGTCACCCAGAACTCGTGGGACTGCCTGCTGGTCGAGGACGTCGACCGCGGCGAGATCACCAAGGTGTACTCGCTGGTCAAGGTGGCCGCCGAGTTCTCCGCGCTCTTCGCGCCGATCGCCGCCGTGCTGGTCGCGCAGTTCGGCCTGGTGCCCGCGGTGCGCATCCTGTACCTGAACGCGTTCGTGATCATGACCGCGAAGATCATCATCCTGTACCGCGCCTCGACCGAGACCGAGGTAGGCCGGCTGCGGATGGAGCTGACGAAGGACGTGAGCATCTGGCGGTCGCTTTCGGAGTACCGCGGTGTGCTGCCCCTGATCATCCACTCGAAGGGCACCATCTTCTCGCTGTCGATCGCGGCGATCGTGGCCGCCGTCCAACTCGTCAACGCCACGTTCTGGCAGGTGGTGATCAACACGCGACTGGGGGTGCCCGACCCGCTCCTGCCGTTCTTCCCGATGGTGCGGTCGCTGCTGTCCGTCCTGCTGTTCTTCACGGTGATCCCTGCGCTGACCCACGGCAAGCACCTCAAGGCGCCCACTCTGTGGGGCTTCGTCATCTACCTCGCCGGGCAGGTGCTGCTCGTGCTCATCCCCGCACCCGAAGGGGCCGCGACCGGCCAGACGTACGCCTTGCTCGCGGCCTGCCTGGTGCTGGACGCCTTCGGCGCGGGGATCCTCTACATGCTCGCCGAGTCGCTCGTCGCGCTGCACGTCGACCGCCACGAGCGCTCGCGGGTGATGGCCATCCAGCGCACCGTCGTCATGCTGGTCACCGCCCCCTTCGGCTGGATCTCCGGGTGGCTGTCCGGGATGGACCGCACCTGGCCGTTCATCCTCACCTCGGCGCTGCTCGTGCTGGGCATCGCCGTGACCGCGCGGTTCTGGGTCACCACCCACTCCGAGCCCCTAGGGTCTTCCCTGTGAACACCGCTGGCGGCACGCCCTATCGCTGGGTGGTCCTCGCGGTCTCGGTGCTGGTCAACATCACCATCCAGCTGCAGTGGATCTCGATGTCCCCGGTGGCCACCACCGCCGCGGAGTTCTACGGCGTCACCACCACCGAGATCGGCTGGTTCTCGATCATCTTCATGATCGTCTTCATCCCGTTGTCGATCCCGGCCGCGTGGATGGTGGACCGGTACGGCATCCGGATCGCCGTCGGCCTCGGCTCGGCGCTCGTCGCGGCGGGAGCCACCCTCCGGGCGCTCGCCGGGCCCTCCTACGGGTGGGCCCTCGCCGCCACGTTCCTGTCCGCGGCAGCCCAGCCCCTCCTCTTCAACGCCTGGACGACGGTGGCCGGCAAGTGGTTCCCGCGGCACCAGCGGGCCACGGTGGTGTCGGTGCTGACCCTGGCGATGATGGTGGGCGTCGCGGTGGGCACCGCGGTGACGCCGGCCCTGCTCGACGCCGGCCTGGCCGTCGACGGGGTGCTGTGGGTCTACGCCGGTGCGGCAACGGTGTCCGCAGCGCTGTACGTCGCGTTCGCACGGGACGCGGACCGCAGCATCGCCGACGCCACGGACGCCCGCGCGCTGGAACTCGGCGGGCTGCGCCACGCGCTCGCCCAGCGCCCGTTCCAGGTGTTCCTCGTCGCGCTGTTCGTGGCCCTCGGCGTGTTCAACGGGCTCTCTACCTGGGCGCTCCAGATGGTGACCGCGATCGGACTGGGCGAGGACGCGGCCGAGATCGTGCTCGAGGCGCTGCTGGTCGGCGGCGTGCTCGGTGCCCTCGCGCTCGGCGCGGCGTCCGACCGCACCGGACGCCGGGTGCCGTGGACGGCGATCCCGATGATCATCTCGGCACCGCTGATGGCGGCGTTCGTGCTGCCGAACCTGACCCTGGTGGTCGTGGGCGTGTGCTCGTTCGTGGTGGGGTTCCTGCTCACCGGTGCGATGCCGGTGGGCATGCAGTACGCCTCCGAGATCGCCGCGCCGACGCCCGAGGGCGCCTCGTCCGGGTTGTTCCAGCTGGTCGGCCAGGCATCCTTCATCGTCGTACTCTTCATGGAGGCCGCCCGCACCCCCGACGGGGGGTTCGGGTGGAGCTTCGCCATCCTCGGCGTCCTGCTGGCCGCGATCGGGCTGTGGATGTTGCGCCAGCCCGAGCCGACCCTCGACTCCCCCATCCCCGGTGATCTGGAGGTTGCCGACCCTTCGTGACGGCTCGCTCGTTCCTCACGAGCCTCCTCAGGGAGCGTCGTTCTGACGGCTCGCTCATTCCTCACGAGCCTCCTCAGGGAGCGTCGTTCTGACGGCTCGCTCGTTCCTCACGAGCCTCCTCAGGGAGCGTCGTTCTGACGGCTCGCTCGTTCCTCACGAATCTCCTCAGGGAGCGGTGATCAGGCCCGCTTCGCGAGCTTCCGATAGAGCGGCGCCAACCGCTTGTGCAGGTCCACGAAGGTGTCGAACGCGTCGTCGTAGACCGCCCGGTTCGCCGGATCGGGCTCGCGCACGTCCGCGACCTCGACCAGCGACGGGACGTCCGCGGCCGTGATCGCGCCGGCTCCCATGTGGCCGATCAGGCCGGCGCCGCGCGCGTTGGCGGCGACGGGGTCACGGGGCCGCTGCACCGGCACGCCGAGCACGTCCGCGAGGATCTGCGTCCACGAGTCCGACCGCGCTCCCCCGCCGACGAGCCGGATCGAATCCACCGGCGCGGGCAGGAACCGGTTCACCGGGCGCAGCAGCCACCGGGTGTTCAGGGCGATTCCCTCGAACACCGCCCGGAGCAGGTCGGCGCGGGTGTTGTGCAGGGACACGTTGAACAGCCCGGCCCGCAGGGCGAGGTCGTCCACCGGCGCGCGCTCGCCGTAGATCCACGGCGTGTAGACCACCCCGTTCGCCCCGGCGGGCACGGTCGGCACGATCCGGTCCGACGCAGCGAAGAACTCACCCCGGGCATCGGCCGCAACCAGCGGGTCGTCCGCGCCGACCACCTGGTCGCGCAGCCAGTCGAGGTTGCCGCCGGCCGTCGCCTGCAGGGCGATCATCAGGTACCGGTCGGGCAGGGCGCACGGCACCGAGGCGATGCTGTGCACGACATCGGTCTTCTTCGCGGGCACGTGCCCGGCGATCCACGACGAGGTGCCGAGGTAGAGGTGGCAGTCGCCGTTCGCAACCGTACCGGCACCGACCGCGGCCGCGGTCACGTCGACGGCGCCCGCCACGACCCGCACCGAGGCGGGCAGGCCGAGGTGCTCGGCGGCGGCGCCGGTGAGGGTGCCGATGACGTCGGTGCACGCCACGATCTCGGGGAACTTGTCCGCCTCGATCCCGCACCCGGCGACCAGGTCGGCGTCGTACGCCACCCGCCCCGGCACCCGGTTGTCGGTGACCCAGCTGGTCAGGATCGAGTCGACCGTGGCGACGGCCCGCCCGGTCAGGCGCAGGTTCAGGTAGTCGAGCACGTTCAGGAACACCGCGGTCCGCTCGTAGACCTCGGGCAGCTCGTCGCGGATCCAGAGCATGTGCGCGGCCGGGTCCTTGCCGGTCGGGGACGGGGCGCCGCCGGTGCGCCCGATCCATTTCGCGTAACGGGAGGCGGCCAGCCCGCCGATCGACGGCCACCCACCGAACTGGCGGCGCAGGTTCGGCGCGCCGCGCATGTCCATCCAGAGCACGCAGTCGGTGAGGGCCTCGCCGGCCGCGTCCACGGCGATCGTGCCCTCGCCCTGCGTGGAACAGCACACCGCGGTGACCGCCGCGTAGTGCTCGGGGTGCTTCGCGGCCAGCCGCCCGGCGCACCGCCCGAACGCCTCCCACCACTGCGCCGGGGACTGCTGGGCCCCGCCTCCCGGCAGGATCACGAGGTCGACCGGCTCGCTCTCCCAGCCGACGACGCGGCCGTCCTCGCCGACGAGGGCGAGCTTCATGCCCGATGTGCCCAGGTCGGCGGCGAGCACCTGCGGCGCAGGCTTGCCGCGGCTCGCCGCCGATCCTGGGCCGGTCCCCACCCCTCAGGCCCCCTCGACCAGGGCGAAGGACTGATCGAAACGTTCCAGGGCGTCGTCGATGACGGCGTCGGTGCAGGCCATGGACGTGTACAGCCGCGATCCGGCGAGCGTGATGATGCCCTGGGCGGCGTAGACGGCGCCCATCTGCTCCATCACTGTCTTCCGCACGGGGTTCTCCTTCAGCAGCTTCGCGGGGTTGCGCATCGACAGCATCAACACCCCGGTCGACTCCAGGTGGACGATCGAGCCCTGGTTGTACACAACGTAGGGCAGCCCGTGCTTCGCGACCAGCCGGCGCAGCCCCTCGGTGAGCCGGTCGCCCGCCCGTCCCGCGATCACCGGGGCGTTGGTGCGGGCCATCTCCTCGATCGCGATCGCGCCCGCCGTGCACGACAGCGGGTTGGCCGAAAGCGTCCCGCCGACCTGGACGTGCGCGCCGGCCTTGCCGTCCAGCCCGGAGCCGAAGACGGCCATGACGTCCTCCCGTCCGCCGACGCCGCCGGCCATCGGGTAGCCGCCCGCGACCGCCTTGCCGAGCACGGTCAGGTCGGGCCGGACGCCGAAGTAGCCCTGGGCGCCCCCCATGCCCAGCCGGAAGCCGGTGACGACCTCGTCGAAGACCAGCAGTGCGGAGAACTCGTCGCACAGCTCGCGGATCTTCTCGTTGTAGTCGTGCGGCACCGGACGCGTCCCGCTCTCCGGCCCGACCGGCTCGACGATCACCGCGGCGGTGCCCCCACGCACCCGGTTCTCGACCAGCTTGCGCTTCAGCTCGCGCAGCGACTCCGGGAACACCTCGCGGGTGTCGGCGGTCGCGCCCAGCGGGATGCCCTTCGCGTTCATCCGCCAGGTGCCGGGCACCCGCAGCCCGACCACCATCGTGTCGGACCAGCCGTGGTAGGCACCGCCCATCTTGATCACCATCGGCTTGCCGGTGAACGCGCGGGCACCGCGGACGGCGGCCATCACGCCCTCGGTGCCGGAACCCAGCGCCCGGTACACCTCGATGCTCGGCATGAAGTGGTGCACCAGCTCGGCGAGCCTCAGCTCGGACTCGTGGAACAGCCCGGTGACCGGCCCGGACTCGCGCACGGCCTCCTCCACCCGCTCGCGCACCGGCGCGTAGTTGCTGCCGAGGATGGTGGGCGCGCCGGCCTGCAGGAAGTCGATGTAGGTGTTGCCGTCGACGTCGGTGAGGTGGGCGCCCTGTGCCTTCGTGATGGCCAGCGGGAACGGGTAGTTGAAGGCCAGGTTGTGCTGGACGCCGCCGGGGATGCGCCGCTTGGCCCGGTCGGTGATCTCCTTGCTGCCGGCGCAGCGGGTCTCGAAGTGGTCGAGCACCTGCAGCATGGCGTCGTGCCGGGGGCCGCGGACGGGCTGGTCGACGAGTGCGTCCAGCCGCCGGTAGACGTCGGCGACATCGGGGTAGGTGGTGATCGCGTAGCCGAGGGCGTCCGCGTCCGGCAGGTCGACCGGCCCCGGCTCGCCCGTCGAGCCTGGCGCGAGGCCCTCGACATCACTGGGTGCGCCCGGTGGCTCCTGTCCGGCGGCGATCCGGGCGGCGAGTTCGTCCGCACTCGGCAGGGGTCCGGGACCGGCCGGCTCGGCGGGGACGGACTTCGTCACCTGCGCGGCGATCCGCTTCTGCTCCGAGCGGAGCTTGGAGATCGCGATCTCACGGATCGGCGCCGGCACCGTGTAGATCTTGTCCGGCTCGGTCACCAGGGCCATCAGATAGGCGATCGAGACCTTCTCAAGCAGGCCCATCGCGAAGACGGCGCGCTCGGGGTCGGCGCCCAGCACGATCACCCCGTGGTTGGCCAGGATGAAGGCGTTGCCGCCCTGGCGGAGCGCCTTGCCCATGTTCTTCGCCAGGAAGCTCGTTCCCGCGGGCGCGTACGGGACGATCGGGACCTCACCGCCGAGGAAGCGGCTCTGCTCGTCGGACAGTGCCGGGATCGGTTTGCGCAGGTAGGACAGAGCCGACGCGAAGGGTTGGTGGGTGTGCACCACGGCGTGCACGTCGGGCCGCTCGCGGTAGATGGTCGCGTGCATGCCGGCCTCGACGGACGGGGCCAGCTGGGAGGCGCCCTCCACGGCGACGACGTCACCGTCGAAGTCGACGATGCAGATGTCGTCGGCACGCATCTTCTCGTAGCCGTAGTTGCTCGGCGTCACCGCGTACAGCTCCCGCCCCGGCACGCGCACCGACACGTTGCCCTCGGTGGCCTTCAGGAAGCCGCGCTCCAGCATAATGCGACACATCGACAGGACCTGCTCACGGCTGGCGGCGAACTCCATGGCCCTATTCTCCATCGTCACCGCGGGCTAGTTCTCTACTCATGCGGGAGAAGCTCCGTCATGGTAATTATCTTCTCGTGACAAATCCTTCGTCCTCAGCCCCGTGGAACCGCTTGCCGCGCGAACTCGCCCGCGCCGTCGCACCCCAATTGGGTCGGCTGCAGGGTGAGATCCTGCGGCTGATCGACGCCGAGCCCGTCTGGGCGGAACGGATGGACAGCGGCACCGTTCGCCACGACCTCAGCCGCGCAACGAGCAGTGTGCTCACCCGGTTCGTGCAGCTGATCGGAACGTCCGGAACGGGGCTCACCCCGGCCGAGCAGGAGCTGTTCCGCGAGCTCGGCGCGGGTGAGGCGCGGGAGGCTCGCGGCCTGGAGGACCTGCTGTCGGCGTACCGGATCGGCACCCGCGTGCTCTACACAGAAGTTGCCCGCGCGCTGGCCGAGCTGGACCCGTCCCCTGCCGCCCAGGTCGCGCTCGGGGAGGCCGTGTTCGCCCTCAGCGACGCGCTCCAGTCCGAGAGTGCCGAGGGCTACGCGCTCGAGGTGTCGACTCACGCAGGCGAACGCGAACGGCGGCTGCGCCGGCTCGCCGACGCGCTCTTCGCCGGCCAGGAGGATGGCGTGCAGACCTTCGCCCACCAGGTGGGCTGGACAGTGCCGGCCGCCGTCGCCGTGGTCGTGCTGCCGCTGGAGCGGGTCGCCGAGACCCGGGCGGTGCTCGGCCAGCGCGGGTTCGCCGTGGAGCGCGCCGGCCTCGGGGTGGCGGTGGTGGAGGCGGGCGCGGACCTCGCCGGGACGGTTCGGCGCCTGGTGCGGGCGATCCCGTCGGGCCTCCGGATCGGGCCGGACGTGCCGGTGGGTGAGGCGCGGCGCTCGCTGGTCTGCGCCCGGCTACTGCCCGAGATCGACGACGGCCCGCTGTGGGCCGTGGACCGGCTGCCCGCACTGCTCACCCGCGGGGCGCCCGAGGTGGCGGCCACCATCGGGGAGCGTGCCCTGGCGCCACTGGCGCGCCTGCGTTCGACCCAGCGCGACCGGCTCACCGCGACGCTCGCATCGTGGTTGCGGCACTGGGGACAGCGCCAGGCAGTCGCCGCCGAGCTCTCCATCCACCCCCAGACGGTCGCGTACCGGGTGAACCAGTTGCGCGAGTTGTTCGGGGACGCGCTGGACGATCCTCACCGGCGGCTCGAACTGCAGTTGGCACTTCTCGACGACCGGTGAGCCGCACCGCGCAGTCCACGCGAGCGGGGCCTGACGAAGGCGGTCAGGTTCGGTAGCGGTCGTGCCTGCGCCATCGCCGCTGGCCCGGGGGTGCGCCACGACCCACCGGCGAGCCGAACTCGGGCAGCCCGCGCGCGTCGAGGCGGAGCTGCCACTGCCCCTCCGGCGGAGCGTTGGGCTCCGGCTCGATCAGGTGGTGGTGGAACGGACAGAGCAGTACCCCGTTGCTGAGGCTGGTGGCTCCGCCCGCCCACCACGGCACGATGTGGTGTCCCTCGCAGTCGGCGGGCCCACGATCGCAGCC
>JBDHZJ010000001.1:0-28722 GCA_039811825.1 Propionicimonas sp. | reverse complement strand
GCGCCGCTGTTCATCGACGACTCGCCGAACCTGACCATGATGGAGATCCGGGCGAAGGCGCGGCGGCTGAAGCAGCGCAACGACCTGAAGCTGGTGATCGTCGACTACATGCAGCTGATGAGTTCGGGCAAGCGGGTGGAGAGCCGCCAGCTGGAGGTCTCGGAGTTCTCCCGACAGATGAAGCTGCTGGCCAAGGAACTGGACGTGCCGGTGGTGGCGCTGTCGCAGTTGAACCGTGGTCCCGAGCAGCGCACGGACAAGAAGCCGATGCTGAGCGACCTGCGCGAGTCCGGCTCGCTGGAGCAGGACGCGGACGTGGTGCTGCTGCTGCACCGCGACGACATGTACAACAACGCGTCCGAGCGTTCCGGCGAGGCCGACTTCATCGTCGCCAAGCACCGCAACGGCCAGACCAGGACCGTCACCGTCGCCTTCCAGGGCCACTACAGCCGCTTCGTCGACATGCAGCACTAGTAGGCAGCTGGACGGCGCGCCTAAACTACATTGGTGTAATTCTTCGGTAGAATTGGCTTGGGAAGAATATGGCCCGACCCAGGAAGGTCCTGCCGGGGCGTGATCACCTGAGTCGGGCGCACAGCATTCTGTGGAGAGATGCGCTGTCAGCCTAGCAAGCGGTGATCCCCCGGCGACGATTCGCTGGGGCGTCTCATGGTCGCGTCCTTCCCGGAGAGGGGGACTGACCATGCGTCATTCCAGTCACGTCAAGGTGAACCTCATCTGCGAAGGCTGCAATGGCCGAACGCAGGCGTGCGTCCTTGTCGATCGCGAAGTCCCGACCCCGCTGCGCTGCAGCCCGGGCGGCTCGCTTCCGACCAAGGCGAGTGGCTCCCATCGACCACCGAATCTGCGCTGCGCTGAGTGCGACCGCGAATGGAGCCTGAGCCCGGACCACCTCATGGAAGCCGTGAACCACGCCATCCGCCGGGGCGGATGGGGTGAGTTCGTTCGCCACGACGGGGTCGATGTGAGTTGCCGCCTGGCGTGACCCAAGCGCCCGCGGGGGAACGGAACTTCTCCCACTCATAGCCGAACAGGATGTGCACGAACTCGTCGTCCCAGCGGGTCGGGTGGTACGTCCAGGTGACCTCGATGCCGGACGTGTTGGCGTCCAGGCCGACCCCGGTGCCGTAGCTGTTCGTCCAGCCCAGGCCGAGCTGCTCCATCGGGGCCGCCTCCGGCTCGGGCCCGAGCAGGTCGGCCGGGCCCGCGCCGTGGGTCTTGCCGAACGTGTGGCCGCCCGCGATCAGCGCGACCGTCTCCTCGTCGTCCATCGCCATCCGGGCGAAGGTCTCCCGCACGTCCCTGGCGGACGCCACCGGGTCCGGCTCGCCCTCCGGGTTCACGTAGATCAGGCCCATCTGGACGGCGGCGAGCGGGTTGGCCAGGTCACGCTCGCCGGAGTAGCGCTGCTGCCCGCCGTGCTCGCCCCCCAGCCACTCGGTCTCCGGGCCCCAGTAGACGTCCTCGTCGGTCTCCCAGGCGTCCACGCGGCCACCGGAGAAGCCGAACGTGGCGAACCCCATCGACTCGAGCGCCACGTTGCCGGCGAGCACGATCAGGTCGGCCCAGGACAGCGCCCGCCCGTACTTCTGCTTCACCGGCCACAGCAGCCGGCGGGCCTTGTCGAGGCTCACGTTGTCGGGCCAGCTGTTCAGCGGCGCGAACCGCTGCTGCTGGCCGGAGCCGGCACCACCGCGGCCGTCCTGGATGCGGTAGGTGCCGGCGCTGTGCCACGCCATCCGGATCATGAACGGGCCGTAGTGGCCGAAGTCCGCGGGCCACCAGTCCTTGCTGGTGGTCTGGACGGCGAGGATGTCGCGCTTGACCTCCGCGAGGTCGAGGGCGGCGAACGCGGCCGCGTAGTCGAAGTCGGCGCCGAGCGGGTTGGCGGCGGCCGGGTTCTTCGCGAGGACCCGAAGGTTCAGCCGCTCCGGCCACCAGCGGTCGGAGGCGGCGCCGCCCATCGGCGACGCGTCATGCAGGACGGGGCAGCCGTCGGCGGTCGACGGCGCGATGGTCTCGGCGGTGTGGGGGTGGGACATGGGCGGTCCTCTCGGAGGGGGTGTGGATCCGTACTCCCCACGCTAGGCACGCCGAATCCGCGCGCAGCGGCGGATTCGCCCACTCGGGCAGGCCCCGACCCCGGCATCGACCCGGTCGGACAGGAACAGCCCGCCGGTACCCCCGAGTGGCGGACCCGGCTCAGAAGGGCGCGGTCTCGTCCGCTGCGGGCTCCGGCAACCGGACACCCTGCCGCTCCACCTCGGCCGGCGGGAACTCCGGCAACGCGTCCCCCTCCTGGAGCATCACGTAGCTGGTCGGCAGCCGCAGCTCCCACGCATCCCCCACCTGCACCGCCGGGTCGAACTGGACGCCGAGTTCCACGTCCGCGTACACCTCGAGCATCTCGGGCTGCGTGAACAGCGGCAGGTAGCCCCCGCCCCAGACCCGGCCCGTCTTGAGGAAGAACACCACCGGGCGCTCGTAGCCCGGACGCACCGGCACCACCACACTGGCGCTCCCCGCCCGCAGGAACGCCTCGAAGACCGGGTCCGCCCCGGCAGCCAGCGCCGTCCCGTCCCACCGCTTCGGGCCGGCCCAGTAGTAGGGATGGAACTCGTAGGTCGTCTGGTCCCAGTCGAAGCCGAGTTCGAACAGGTCGATCACCGCGCCGTTCGCGATCGGGGAGCGCCAGTTCGGCAGCCCGGTCGCGTCCGCCTCCTCGAACACGATGGTCGGCTTGCCCTCCGCGTCCACCCGGATCGAGGGGTGCCCCGCCGCCGTCCCCGCGGTCATCAGCTCGATGCAGGAGCGCTTCAGCTCGGTCAGCTCGATCGCGCGGTACTGGTCGGCCCGCAGGCCCAGCGTCTGCGCGGCCACGCCGCTCGCCCCGAGCGCCTTCGCCGCGGCCAGCGCCTGGTCGTACGCCTGCTGCTTCGCCTGGTAGCCCTTGAGCGCCACCGCGTACACCGCGGCCTTCCAGCGGTCGAGTGCCTCGACCCGCCGCACGGCCCCGTACACGATCGTCAGCGCCAGCATGCCGGAGAAGGTGGCGGACACGGTGACCGGCAGTGACGGATGGGCCTGCGAGCCGAACAGCTGGTACTCGTCGTACACCTTGGTGCTGTTGAAGTCGCTGTCGATCGTCGCCGGGTCGTTGCCGTTGCCGGTGACCGTGAAGTGGAAGTCCTTGTGCCCGATCTCCACCAGGATCCGGTCCACCTCGTTCTTCTTCTCCCCCAGGTGCAGGGTGTCCGCGAACTGGTGGTAGCTGTCCGTCGGCCCGTCCGGCACGTAGACGCCGGCCTGGGTGAGCCGGTAGTCCGGCGGCAGCACGATGCTGTCGTCCTTCCACACCACGGTGAGCCCGTGGTCCTTGACGTCGGTCGGCGGCGCCCCCTCCGGGATCACGATCGCCTTGCTGCCGGTCAGGGTCAGCGGTATCGGCGGCTCCACGTCGGTCACGTCGTAGTAGGCGGCGAACTTCGCGTAGTTGTCCTCGGTGACGTCCTGGTAGCTGCGGAACCCGTCGTCGTCGGGCTCGTCGTCCTCCAGCGGACGCAGCAGCGTGCGGTGCAGGCGGGACGGATGCACCGGCGCGACGAGCCCCGACAGCGCCTCGGTCTCGCCCTGGCCGAGCAGGGCGCGGTAGTAGGCCGCCGGCTCGGGCGTCGTGAACGAGAGCAGGTAGCGCCGCCCGTAGTTCATCAGGCGGGCCTCGTAAATCTTGTCGAGCCAGCGGTAGATGCCGTTGACGTGCCCCGTCCCGGCCTCGTTGTTGAAGCCCTGCAGCGAGGTCTCCTGGCGCTCGTTGAGCACGGTGAACGAGGTGCTCTGCCGGAACGAGTTGCGCACCGTCCGCGAGGCGGTCTCGGTCACGTTCTTCGCGTACTCCTGCGACTGGGAGTCCGTGCTCGACTTCGACGTGTCGAACGAAGCGCTCGCCGTCGCCGAGACCTGCACCGGCCCCCACTTCCCGCTCGCCGTCACCCCGACGTCCACCGCAGCGGACTGGCTGGACGTGTTCTGGGACTGCGCGGCCAACTGGAACCGCTCATCGGTCGTGACGCTGTTCGCCTCCTCCTGCTCGGAGAAGGTCTCGGTGGTGGTGGTCTGGCTGGTGCGCGCCAGCGTCCGGATGGTCCGTTCCCGTCGCTCCCCCTGCATGATCGTGACCAGGTCGGCGATCTCCCCCTGCTCGTAGCGCCGCAGTTCCTGCTCGACCAGCAGCAGGTCACCCACCGTGGGGGGCTTCATGGCGCCGCGCTCCAGCGGGACGCGGAACACCGCCGACCCGCCCACGGTCCCCGCGGGGGCCGCGGCGGCGGACGCGACCGGGCGCGCCTCACGGCTCGTCGAGCCCTCGGCCGCCTTCTCCAGATCGATGATCGGGTGGTAGTCGTCGAACGTCGCGCCCGCCCACGTCTCGTGCGACCAGACCAGCGACACCCAGACCAGCAGCAGCACGTGGTAGACGCGCAGCGCGTCGACCAGGTAGTTCGTGGACACGTAGCGGTCACAGCCCAGGGTGGTCTGGGCGTAGAGCGACTCCCACAGCGACGCCTTGGCCGTCCTGATCTGCTCGAGCATGTCCACCGGCGGCGCCTGCTGCAGCAGCAGGGCCAGCAGCGGGAAGCTCTCCACGAAGTCGTCCCGCAGCGCGACCAGGTCGGCCCCGGGCGCCAGTCGCGCCCGCAGGAATTCCGCGATCGGCTCCAGCGCCCGCACGATCGGGTCGTCCGGGCCGACGAAGTCGGCGCTGGCAGCGAACTGCTCGGCGGTCTTCAGCTTGTCCTCGAAGTCGCCGGGGCCGAACAGCTCGGCGAGCAGGACGGGATCGTTCCTGCGGTCGCGGATCAGGCGGCTCTCGATGCGGTGCAGCAGCACCCGGTCGGCCCGGCGGGCGGCGACGAAGCGGAACAGTTCGGTGGTGAGTGGCATGGGATGCTCCTTGCCTAGGGGTGGAGTGGTGCCGGGGGGCCGTAGATCTTCCAGCCCGAGTCCGACCAGGCCGTGAGTTCAGCGACCCGATCGGAGTAGGAGGCCGCCTCGGCCGCGACCTCCGGGTAGGGGGCTGCCAGTTCGACAGCGGTTGCCTGGGCGCTCAGCACGGTCTTCTTCTTGTCCTCGATCTCTGCCACCAGCGCCTCCGCGTCCGCTGACAGCGCGGGCGTGTCCGGCGAGGTGCCGGGCGGATAGAGGGCCTCGTGGCGGGTGATCAGCACGTCGAGTTCGGTGACCCGCAGCCCCAGCGCGACCACGGCGGTCCGGGCCGCAGCCTCGGCGCCCCCGGAACCCGTGTCCGGCGCGTCCGGGTCGGACTGCGGCCCCAGCAGGTCCTCGATGCTCTCGTCCGGCTCGCTCACCGGTGGCAGCGCGTCGAGGAAGTCGCCGACCACGTTCGCCGGGGCCGGTAGCCCGAGGAGCTTGAGCAGCATGGGACGGGCCGTCGTGCCGAGCGGGTCCTTGCCCCCGATCGCGCTCGGGCTGTCGCGCATGAGCTGGAAGAAGATGATCACCAGCAGCTTCATCTCCGCGATCCGGGCATCCTTGTCGCGGGCCTTCTTCCCGGCCAGCACCTCGTCGTAGCGGGTCGCCTCGAACGTCATCGGCTTCGGCGCCCGATCCGGGTTGGCGATGAAGAAGGCTCGCGCGAAGTTCCCGTACAGGTACACCGCGTGCTCCTCGGTCAGCCGACCGATGCCGGGGAACTGCACCACGTCGCCGAAGAGCTCGGCATTCACCGGACCCCCTTCGGGCCAGGCGACGGGAAGGTCGGCCTGCAGGTCGACCACGAAGAGGTCACCGTGCACCCGCCCCTCCACCGGAGGGTCGAGCACCTCGGTGGTGAAGCGCAGGTGCGAGATGCTCCGCTGTCCGAGTGCGTCACGATGGCTGAGCCAGGCCAGCCACAGCGCACCCTCCAGCCCGCGCACCAGGAACTCGCGATCGGCGAGGACGAGGTCGAGGCTCTGGCCCGGGTCGGCCTGGTCGTGCAGCCGGGCGAACAGTTCGTGCGCCACCTCGCTGCGGGTCAGGTCGTCATCGGAGAGCGCGCGCAGGTGGCGCCGCAGCGCCGACCAGTCCCGGCGCGCGACCTGCCGATCCCTGCCGATGGCGGAGAGGAAGCGGCCGATCAGGTCGGAGGTGTGGAAGGCGTCCTTGGGCCCGGACACGGGGTCGTCGCCCGCCGCCGCGACGATCGCGGCCGTCATCGCGCTGGCCGAGTCCTCGGCGACCCGGCCCAACCCTGCGGCACCGAGGGTGCCCGCCAGGAAGTCCTGCAGGGGCTTGCCGGCCAGGGTGGGGTCGTGCGGCACCGGCATCGTCCGGATCCGGCCCTGGGCCCGCCGGGCCGCATCCTCGCTGCGCTCGTAGATGGCCCGGCCCGCGGCGAACTCGTTCTCGGCGGCCACCAGCGCGCGCTCGGCCCGGCGGCGAGCCGTGTAGCCACGCCAGTGCGTCCGCTCATGCGTTCGGGCCCACTGCAGCTCGCCCCGCCGCTCGGCCACCTGCCGGGTCAGTTCACCCAGCTGCTCCGCCGCCCTCAGGCGGGCGCCGCCCGCCGCCTCCCCCTCTGCCACGGCGGAGGCGAGCCGGCGGGCGGTCCTCGCCGAGGCCTGGGCGGAGACGAACACCACCAGGGCGGGGATCGCGTAGTGCGCCGACGCCACGATGAGCAACTCCAGCGCGAGCATCAGACCCAGGTTGACCAGGAAGTCGGCGAACCCCGGCGCATCGGGGTTCTCCAGGTCGTCCAGCCGTTGTTCGATCAGGTGCAGCCGGGCGTCCTGCATGTTCTCCCCGGCGAGCATCGCGCACTCGGCCATGAACCGGTAGCGGGCGTCGTCCAGGTCGGCGAGGTCCCCGACCCCCTCCTCGAGGTACACCCGCAGGTAGCGCAACTGGTCGGCCTCGGTCCACTCCGGTCCGGAGGCGTCGATCATCAACAGGTGGCGGATGATCGCCTCCCGCGTGGCCTGCGGGTCGAGGTCGTCGTCACTCATGGGGGCTCCCGGATCGCTCCGGCGCGCGCCCGATGGGGGTGGCTGGTCGCATCTCACGAGGATGCCCCCGCCGCTGTCGGAGGGTCACCGCGCAGTATTGCCGCAGCGCTACGCAACTCGACCCATCGGGCGTACCGGCCACATCCCCGCGGGACGCCCGGGGTGGGGGGACACGCCTTAGTCTGATGGCCATGAACTCAGAGAAGGTCGTGTTCGGCTTCTTCGTTCTGCTCGCGGCCACCCTCAACTTCGGCTACGTCACCGGTGACCTCGCCAACCCGCTGCACCACAACGCGCTCGAGCTGTACGCCGCGGTGGCGGTGAACCTGATCGCCACCGTGCTCAAGCTGGGCGACCGCACCCAGATGGGCGCGATGCACCTGGCGTCCAGCCTGGTCGCGTCGATCCAGCTGCTGCTGGCCGCCGGCGTCTGGATCTGGGTGACCCAGGGGCAGGGCGTCGCCCCGGCAGAGGTAGGCGCCGCCGAGATGAGCGGGGTCGTCTCGCTCGCGCTCGGCGCCCTGCTGGCCAACATCGTGTCCGTCGTGCTGATGGTCATCGAGACGGCCAACTTCCGCCGGCGGGCGTGACCATGGCGGGGCGCGCAGCGACCGAGGCGCGGCAACCGCGCTCAGCCCTGCGGCGGGCCCCTGTCGCCGTGCCCAGGGCGGACGCCTCCGCCGACGCCATCTTCATCCTGATGCGCCGGATGCGCGGTCCGCTGGTCGTGCTGATCAGCATCTTCGCCGTCGACGTGCTCGGGCTCACCCTGATGCCCGGCACCGACGCCACCGGCGCCGCGCACCACCTGACGATCTTCGACGCCTTTTACGTGATGAGCTACACCGCCACCACGATCGGCTTCGGCGAGCTCCCCTACCCCTTCTCCACCGCCCAGCGGATGTGGGTCACGTTCGCGATCTACAGTTCCGTGGTCGGCTGGGCGTACGCCCTGGGCACGCTGTTCGGCCTCTTCCAGGACCGGGCCTTCCGCGACGCCGTCCGCCGGCAGCGGATCGGCCGGCAGGTGCGCCGGCTCAGCGAGCCGTTCCTGATCATCGCCGGGTACGGCCAGATGGGGCAGCACATCGCCGAGCGGCTGGACGGGCTGGGCCGCCGGCTCGTCGTGATCGACTCCGACGAGCACGCCCTCGACCAGCTCGTCGGCGGCAAGCTGTCCATCGACGTCCCGGGGGTGGACGGCGACGCCCGCGACCCGGCCACGCTCGGGCTGGCCGGGCTCGCCCACCCGTACTGCGAGGGCGTCCTGGCCACCACGCACGACGACTCGGTGAACCTCGCGGTCGTGATGACCGTGCAGCTGCTCTGCCCGGAAGTCCCGGTGTACGCCCGCGTCAACGACCGGTCGATGGCGGCGGCGATGGACGACTACGCCGTGGACGGCATCATCAACCCGTTCGACCGGTACGGGGAGTACCTGTCGCTGCGGCTGAACCGTCCGGCGACCCACCAGTTGGTGACCTGGCTGCTGGCGCCCTACAACACCCCGCTCGGGCCACGGCAGAAACCGCTGCCGCCCGGCCGCTGGGTGGTCGCGTGCGACGACCCGTTCGGTGCCGAGATCACCGCCGACCTCGAACGCAGCGGCGCCGAGGTGCAGGTGGTCGCCGCGGACGCCGAACTGCCCGATCTCGGTGGGGTCTCCGGCCTGGTCGCCGGGTCGGCGGACGAGCACCGCAACCTCGCCATCGCCGCACGGGCCCGGCTGAGCGACCCGTCCACCTTCATCTCGGTGCGGGCGTGCTCGGAGGCCCTCACGCCGCTGCTGGACTCGTTCGCGCCCGACAGCGTGTTCATCCCCGCCCGGCTGACCGCGGAGGAGGCGATCGCCCGGGTGGTCACGCCCGACTTCTGGACGTTCTTCGGGCACGCGTTCGCGCAGAGCGAGGAGTGGTCGCAGGAACTGCTGGACCGGCTCGTCGAGCGGCAGGGTGAGGGGTCCCCGACGAGCAGCCGGATCACGATCGAGACCGGCCAGGCTCCGGGCGTCCTGACCTGGCTGCGCCACCACGAACTGCGCCTCGGCGACCTGTTGCGCGACCCCGACGATCGTGACCACCCGCTCGGGCTGGTGGCGCTGATCCTCACCCGCGGCACCGACGACGAGTTCCTGCCCGACGACGACACGCTGCTTGCCGAGGGCGACGAGATCGTGGTCGCCGGCCACGACGGGGCGATCGGGCGCCTCGACCACACCCTGTTCCACGCCGGCGCCGTCGAGTACGTCGCCACCGGCAACGTGGTGCCGGAGACCTGGATCTTCCGGCTGCTCAGCCCCCGCGTCCAGGACGTGTGACGGACCAGGTTGGGGACGGTTCCTTACTCGGTCCACGGGGTACCGGACCACGTGGGGACGGTTCCGAACGGTCCGGCTTTTCCACAGTTTCAACCCCGAGAGGGTGCCCTGTGGAAAAGGTGGACCGAGTAAGGAACCGTCCCCAACTTGGTCCGGGGGCTGGGTGGACCGAGTAAGGAACCGTCCCCAACTCGGTCCAGGGGCTAGGCGGTCGGCTGGTCGATCGCGCCGCCGGCCGCGACCCAGTCCTTGAAGCCGCCGAGGTTGTACACCTCGTCGAAGCCGAGTTCCTTGAGGGCCTTGCCGCCCAGTGCCGAGCGTCCACCGGACGCGCAGTACACGATCACCGGGTGGTCCTTGCGGAACTGGGCGTCGTAGCCGGCCGCGAACGGGTCGGCCTTGAACTCCAGCAGCCCGCGGGAGACGTTGATCGCACCCGCGATCTTGCCCTCCTTCGCCACCTCGCCGGCGTCCCTCACGTCGACCACGAGGACGTCCCCGCGGGCGAGGATCTCCCGCGCCTGCGCCGGAGTGATCCGGGGTACGACGGCGTCGGCCGCCTCGACCATCTGCTTGACTGTCACGCTCATCTCTGCCGTCTCCTTTGACCACGTTTCAGAGCAATTCCAGCCTAACCGCGGACGGACGGCGGCGGGCCCGAACCCGTCCGGTCACGAAGTCTGGCCGTTCGGCAATGGTCGGCGGTGGGTGGTGGTCGTGTACTGGTCCGGACAGCACCCCACCTTCGGAAGGATCGCCATGCCCGGCACCCTGCGAAGGGCCGCGACGGCCCTCGCCCTCCTGCTCAGCCTGATCGTGCTCCCCACCGTTCCGGCCGAGGCCGCCGACGCCACCACAGCCCGCGAGCGGGCACGGGTGGACCGCGTCCCCACGCCCCACCTCGACTGGGAGCCCTGTGACCAGGGCCAGTGCGCCCGCGTCCGGCTCCCGCTCGACTACGACGAACCGGCCGGCGCGACCGTCGAGGTCGCGCTGGCCCGGGTGCCCGCCCGGAAGCCGTCGGAGCGGATCGGCAGCCTGTTCCTCAACCCCGGTGGCCCCGGCGCGTCGGCCACGGACTTCCTGCAGCGCGCCCAGGCCTGGCTGGGCCCGGACGTGCTCGACCGCTTCGACCTGGTCGGCATGGACCCGCGCGGCACCAACGACAGCACCAACACCCGCTGCTTCGCCGATCCGGGCGACCTGGACCGGGTCACCGGAACCCTCGCCGGCATGGTGTTCCCCCTCACCCGGGCCGAGGAGGCGACCTTCATCGATGCCGCCAGCACGCTCTCGGCGGCCTGCTCGGGGTACGGCCGCGAGCTCTCGTCGGCCGTCTCGACCGCGGAAGTGGCCCGGGACATGGACGTGGTGCGCCGCGCGGTCGGCGACGACAAGCTCAGCTACCTCGGCTTCTCCTACGGCACCTACCTGGGTCAGGTGTACGCCAACATGTTCCCCGACCGGGTCCGCGCGATCGCCATCGACGGGGTCATCAACCCGTTGCAGTGGGTCGGCACACCGGGCACCGCGCAGTTCCCGATGAGCCTGCGGATGGAGTCCGCCGAGGCCAGTTCCGCAGCCCTGGCCGGCCTGCTCCGCCGCTGCGCGGACGCCGGCTCGGCCTGCCCCCTCGCGCACCCGCGCGCCGACTTCGCCGACGTCGCCGCCCGGCTGCGCGCCGAGCCGCTCGTTCTGGAGGACCCCGACGCCGGCACCTACGAGCTGACCTACCAGCAGTTCATCAGCACCGTGCTGTACCTGCTCTACACCGAGGACGGGGTCGAGGCCGTGCCCGTGCTCGTCGCCACGGTCGCACAGCTGCAGGGCGACTCGCTCACCTCGTCCCGACGGCGCAGCCTGTCCGCCGCCTACCACCGCACCGCGGCCCTCGCCGTGGGACAGGAACGCGCCTACGCCAACGACCTCGAAGTCGTGCCCTCGGTGATGTGCAGCGACAGCCGCAACCCGGCCAGACCGTCCACCTGGTCCCGGCTCGCCCGGCTCGCCGACGCCCGCGCGCCCTACTTCGGCCGGAGCTGGTTGTGGGGCTCGGTCTCCTGCGCCGACCGGATCTGGAACGCCGACGACGAGGACGCCTGGAGCGGCCCGTTCGACCGCTGGACCAGTGCGCCCGTGCTCGTGGTCGGCAACGTCCACGACCCGGCCACCAACTACGCCGGCGCGCGGGCGGTCTCCCGGCTGCTGCCCAACAGCCGCCTGCTCAGCAGCAACAACTGGGGGCACACGGCCTACGGCGTCTCGGGGTGCGCGACGGCCCACGTGGACGCCTACCTGGTCGAGGGAACGCTGCCCGCACCCGGCACGGTCTGCACCGACGGACGCCAGCCCTTCGCGGGCTGAGTCGGAACCGGGGCGGCGGCTCAGGCCGCCGCCCCGTTCCCGCGCCGGCGCTCCAGCGCGGCGCTCACCCAGTCGACCAGGGCGGTCCTGGGCATCCCGGCTCCCCAACAGTCATGGGCCCCGTTCGGGTCGAACCAGAGCTCGGCGGGACCTCCGACGGCCCGGTAGCGCAGGAACCACTTCAGGCCCTGCCGCGGGTTCACCCGGACGTCCCGGCCGGACACCACCACGAGGGCCTCCGCCCCCCGGGAGACCAGGAGGTTGTCCACCGGCGAGATCCGCTCCAACGTCACCCGGTCGTTCGGGTTGCCGACGGGGTCGCCCCACTCGTCCTGGTCGCTCGCGCGGGTGAGTGTGTCGCCCCGGACGAGGCTGGTCAACGGGTCGACGAAGCCGTTCACGATCACGCAGACATCCACGTCCCCGGGTCGGGTGTTCAGGGTCGTCGCGGCCAGGAAACCTCCAGCCGACGCGCCCAGCGTGACCAGCTCGGTGGCGCGCACCTGCAGGCACGAGTTCCGCAGGTGGTCGATCGCGGCCGCCGCGTCGGCGACCGACCGGTCGCGCTTCGCCTTGGTACCGGCGAGGTGCCGGCGCTCGGGACCACCGCCACGCACGTGCGGCGTCGCGACGGCGAAGCCGCGATCGAGCCAGTGCCGCAGGCCGGGGTCGCTGTCCAGGTCCAGGTCGAGGCCGTAGGCGCCGTACAGCATCACGACGACGGGGCCCACGAACGCGTCCCCCGTGGAAGCCGGCCAGCGCAGGTCCATCTCGATCTCATAGCCGTCGTCCGACGGGTAGCGCACGCGCGCCCCCCTGGCCAGCCGGGATGCGCGCCGCGCGACCTCGCCGGGTTCGTTGCGGACGTCCCCCTCGTTGGCGAAGTACCACACGAACGGCGGGATCCCTCCGCTGAGCTCTGTGGCGGCGAAACCGATGGACGGGGTGACCTGGTTGCTCCTCAGGTCGAACAGCCCCGGCGCGCTGAGCAGCGGCTCGCGTCCGGAGGAGAAGCCCTCGATGCCGACCCGGTGCAGGGCCTCCTCGCCGTCCCGGCTCACCCGGACCACCGCGTAGCCGGTGCCGGAGGCGATCTCGCGGGCGGTGCCGACACCGGTCGCACACGCCCAGCTCCGCAGGATCTCGCCGTCGGAGAGGATGCTCGCCTGGAGCGTCCAGGAACCGTCCCCGTTGAACAGCTGCACCAGCACGGGCTCGCCGTCGAGCAGCGCGACGTCGAACAGGTTCGCCTCGTTGGGGCTACCGGGCACGCTGATCGGCCGGGGCGGATCGCTCTCCACGTCGACGAGGTCCCAGACCCGCTCGGACCGGATCCCTCGGCTCAGCCGCAGGAACCGCCGCACCGAGCACGGCTTGATCGCCAGCCCGCCGTTCGCCGACGCGGCCACGACGAGTCGCGACCCGGCGAACTCGTCGGCATCCGCCCTCGCGAGCACCGCCCGCTGGCCGCCGGCGACCTCCCGGTCGGGTTCGACGAAGGCGATCCGGTCACCGTGGCCGGCGAGCGCGACGTCGGGATAGACCCCGTTCAGCAACAGCCTGCGGTTCGGCCGGGTCGGGCCCGCGTCGTAGAGCAGGGCGACGTAGGCCTCGCGCTCGGGACGTCGCATCACGCTCACCCAGCGCGTCCCGCTGCCGTCGATGTCGGCCCGGGTCGTCATCCAGCCGTTCAGGTCCTCGGCGTCGTCGTCGAGCCGGATCGGGCGCTGCCCGTCGGACTGGTGGGGGTAGCGTGCGTCCGGGATGAAGCTGCCCCAGATGCGACCGTCGGCGTCGCCGTCCAGCCGGAGCCAGGTGTCGCCGATCGGCACCAGCTGGTAGGTGGGCTGGTCGGGGTCGGCCTCCGCCCCGGCGTGGCCCGGATCGCCGTCCACCGCCCGGCCGTGCCGGCCCAGTTCCGCGAGCAGGCCCTCATCGTCGAGGTCGTCGACCCAGCCTGCGTCCCCGGCCACTTCCACGTCGACCTCCTAGTGCGCGATCAGGGAACGGAACAACGACGAACGGGCGGCGACCTCCGCCGGGTGGCCCGCTTCGACGAGCCGGCCGTGGTCCATCACCAGCACCTGGTCCGCGGCGTCGGTGAAGAACCTGCCGTGCCCGGCCTGGACCGTCGTGATGCCGTCCGTCGAGGAGCGGATCAGCTCCATGATCTGGTCGCGGTTCAGGGCGTCGAGGCCCGAGGTGATCTCGTCCAGCAGCAGCAGCCGCGGCCGGCCCAGCATCGTCCGGGCGATCGCGAGGCGTTGCCGCTCGCCACCGGAGAAGGCGTAGGCCGACTCGCCGACCGGCGCGTCCAGCCCGTCCGCCCGCTCGCGCATCGTGGCCAGCAGCCCGACCCGCTCAAGCATCTCCCAGCACTCGGCGTCGGTGATGTCGTTGCGCCCGAGCAGCAGGTTGTCCCGGACGGTGCCCGCGAACAGCGGGCAGGCCTGCTCGATGTAGCCCACCTGGCTGCGGTAGGTGTCCTCGTCGCGAGACTCCAGCGGGATGCCGTCCAGGAGCACCAGCCCGTTGCTCGGGCTGAGGAAGCGTTCCAGCAGCGCGAGGATGGTCGACTTGCCCGAACCGGACGTGCCGGCGAGCGCGACCCAGGAACCGCGGGTGATGTCGAAGGACACGTCGGAGATCGCGTACTCGCGGGCGCCGGAGCCGCCCCGGGCGTACCGCACCGAGACGTTCCGGAAGCTGATGTCGCCGCCCACGACGTCGGGGTCGACCGGTGGCCGCTGCTCCCACTCGGCCAGGTCCGGGACGCGGAGTTCGGCGGTGAGCGCGGCCAGGTCGCGGGGCACGACCCGCGTCACCTCCCGCAGTTCGACCATGCGCCGGAGGGCCCCGAGGGTCTCCGCCATCAGCATCACCGTCTCGGTGGAGCCCGCGATCGGGCCGATCAGCATCAGGGTGTACATGAAGAAGGCCACCAGAGCGTCCACGGCGAGCGCCCCGGACTGGACCCGGAGGAAGGCGATCAGGACGATGGCCAGCATGGTGCCCTGGACGAGGCCCTGCACGAGCGGCTCCATCACCGCCCGCGCCTTGGCCGAGCGATCGGACGCGTCCTGCAACCGCTGGCTGGTCCGGCTGAGCCGGCCCACCGCGAACCGGTCCGCAACGAACGCCCGGATGGTCAGGATCGAGTCCAGCGCCCGGGTGATCTCGGCGACGTAGGCCCCCTGCGCCTCCTGCCTCTCGAAGGAGACCCCGGTGAGGCGGCTGGAGGAGAACATGATCGCCAGCAGGGCCAGCAGGCACAGGGCCACCGCCGACACGGTGAGCACCGGGTCGATCCTCAGCATCTGCACCAGCGAACCGCCGACGAGCACGATGTTGCCCAGGGCCTGGATCGGCCCGTTCGTGAAGACCTCGCCCATCTTCTCGGAGTCGATCGAGCAGCGTGCCACCAGGTCGGCGGTCGGGTGATCGACCAGCTTCTCCGCGGGAACCCGCAGGGCGATGGACGCCGACTCGTCCCGAAACCGCCGGACCAGCCGGTTCCCGGCGTAGGACACCACCAGGTTCACCCCGGCGGAGATGAGGGAGCCCACCACCGCGGCGGCGACCAGGAGCCCCCCGGTCCGCACGACGAGCCCGAAGTCGAGCGCCTGCAGCGCACCCACCAGGCTCCCGGTCAGGGCCGGTTGCGCCAGCGAGGCGAGCGAGGCCAGCACCGTCCCGGTGAAGGCGACGACCATCGCCCGGCGGTCCGAGGCGAGGATCCGGCCCAACCGGCGCAATTGGCCGGACGGCGGGTCGGCGAGGAGGCGGCCGATCGGCTCGGCGCGCACGGCGCCGTCGACCGGGACGTCCGTCAGTTGCGAGGGCATCGGCGAATCGCCTTTCTACTTCGTCGGCTGCGCGCGCCCGAGGGTTCACCAACGGATGGGCGCGTGGCAGAATGGGGTCGTTCAGGGAGACCGGATCAATCGGATAGGCGCCGATTGATTCGGGCTCCCTGAGTGGTTTCCCCGGACGATTCCGGGGGGGTACGGCCACTCCGGGCCGCCGCGGGTTCGACGGGCGGTACGCCCCGTCGGAGTTCACCAGCGCCAGCAGAACGCCTGGCTCTGGCCCGAGTTGTTGCAGGCGACGTACGAGACGTTCGAGGCCTTCTCCTCCTCGGGAAGGTCGGGATCGTCGGTCTGCATGCCAATCACGTCGACCATGGGAAGACCTCCTGTCAGTGCTTGTGAATCGCTGTCCGCCGGCTCTTTCCGGCCGGTGGAACCAGTCAATCCGGCCGCCGGATGCCGAGCAACGGAAAGCCGGGGGCGCTGCCCGTTGGTTAGTCCCGGCTGCCCGAAGGAGATCGGTCGACCGGGTCAGTCCGCGATCAGGCGGGCGATCACCCGGGGCGCCGGCAGTCGCTGCGCGGGCAGGGTGGGCAGCACCGTGGCGGCGACGGTGACCAGGCCGGCGACGCCCAGCGCGCCGAGCAGCGGGAGGACGGGGACGGCGAAGGCGAACACCATGCCGATCGCGGCGATTCCGGCGACGATGTGCCCGAGCGAGACCACGGCCATCACGAGGCCGAGGATCGCGGCCGTACCGGTCACGATCACCGCCTCCAGCGTGGCGGTCGCGGTCTGCTGCCGCGCGGTGGCCCCCGCAATCCCGAGCAGCGCCAGTTCCGCCTGACGTTGCCGGCTCATCATGAACAGCGAACCGACGCTGCCGCACAGCGCGATCAGCAGCGGCAACCCCAGCATCAGCAGGAACGTATCGGCGCCGATGTGCTCCAGCCGGACGTCAATCCCCGACGCGGCGAAGGTGGCGTTGTACACGCCCGGCAACCCGATCACGCCGAAGGCGAGCCCCACCGTGAACATCACCGGGGTGACCGAGCGGGTCAGTCGCTCCGACCTCGCCAGCACCGTCGCCCGCGCGATCTGCCAGGCCGGGCTGCGCATCGGGCCCAGCCGCGTCCACAGTGCGGTCAACGGGCCGACCAGCACCGGCCCGACCTCGGCGAGGAACCAGCCGGTCACGCAGAGCAGCATCAGGTTGGTCTGCATGATCTGGGTGAACGTCTCCGGGTTCCGGTCCGCCGCCAGGGCCGGCACCAGGAGGAAGGTCCCGACGATCACGAAAAGGGCGATCGCGGCCCGGAGCCAGCGTCCCAGCCGAGGCTGCCGGACCACCGCGGCGGACTGGGCCTGGCGCAGGGCCTCAACCGGCCCGATCCGGCTGGCCCGGACCGCCTGGCCGAACCCCGCCACGAGCACGACCAGCACCCACGCCGCGTTGACGGCGGCGAGGGTGGCCGGCTCCACCACCGGTGGGGACGGGATCCCCGCGCTCTCCGCGCCCCGCTCGGCCATCAGGAACGCGAGGACCCCCCGCAACGAGGCGATCGCCAGCAGGTCACCGAGAAGGGCGGACACCACCGCAACCAGGCTGAGCTGTGCGCCGATCGCGGCGACCACCTCCGCAGGCGTGGCGCCGGCGAGCGCGAGCCGCGCGACGGCGCCGCGGCGGGAATCCACCACCAGGTTCGTCGCGGCCGACACCACGGTCAGCGCGACGACGAGGCTGAGGGCCAGGTTGATGCCGCCCTGGTAGGCGTAGGTCTGGGCCTCCATCTCCGGCACTCCTGCCGCGGGAGCGGCCAGGCCGGACTGGAGCACCAGCGTGGCGAGCGCGAGGCCGAAGGAGGCCATCACGAAGCCGAGCAGCACGCCCAGCCAGCCGGGCCAGGAGTCGCGCAGCTCCGCGCGGATCAGCGTGACCATCGGCTCACTCCGCGACGAGGCGCGCGATCACCCGGGGCTCGGGGATGCGCCGGGCCGGCAACGTCGGCAGCACCGTGGCGGCGACCATGATCACCAGGCAGGCGGCGACCACCGCCAGGATCGGCAGGACGGGGAACACCGGCACCCAGAGCAGTCCGACCGCGGGCAGCGCGAAGGCGCCGAAGGCGTAGCCGGGCACGACCATGCCGAGGGCGAGGATCGTCGCCGTCACGGTGATGATCACGGCCTCCAGGACGGGGATCCGGAGGCGCAGGTTGCCGGTCGCGCCGGCGATGCCCAGCAGCGCCAACTCGGCGTCCCGCTGGCGGCTCATCATCAGCAGCGAGCCGATCGCACCGGCGAAGGCGACCGCCAGCGGCAGGCCGAACACCATCACGAAGCCCGAGAGGTCCGCCGCGCCCATGTCCATGCCGGGCATCGACGCCTCGAGGCTCGCGGCCAGCGAACCCATCACGCCGAGGTCGCTGATCGCGATGCCCACGCAGAACAGCACCGGCGTGACCGACCGGTACAGCCGGTCCGCCCGCACGCTGACCGTGGCCCGGGCGAGCAGCCATCCCGGGTCCGTCGAGGGCACCAGGCGGGTCCAGGCCGCGGTGAGCGGACGCACCACGACCGGTCCCAGCACGGCGATCAGCGCGCCCCAGACGAAGCTCTGCAGGAAGCCGAGGATCATCAGGTTGCTCACCGTCTCCTTGTACCGGTGGGCCGCCTGGAACGGCACCGAGGCGAAGCTCCCGACGGCCACGACCACCAGCAGGACCAGGGCGACCCAGCCGCCGGCGCGCAGCCGCGTGGACGCCTCGGGCGCCTGCGACTGGCGCAGGGCCTCCACCGGGGGTATCCGGCTCGCGGCCGACGCCTGCCGCGTCCCCCCGACCAGGGCGACGACGACGCAGGCCGCCACGGCCACCAACGCCGCGACCGGCGAGTAGACCGGGTCCACCCGGACCCACAGCGGCTCGTTGCGCTGGGCGTAGTTCGTCAGGTCGAGCATCGGCCGCAGCAGCGCGGCGCCGATCGCGCTGCCGGCGACGGCGCAGGCGAGGCTCACGATCGCCAGCTGGCTCTGGACGACCCGCCGCACCTGTCCGGGCGCCGCGCCGGCCAGCGCCAGCCGGGCCAGGGCCCCGCGCCGGGAATCCACCACCAGTCGGGTGGAGGACGAGATCACCGGGAAGGCGACGAAGCAGACCATGACGATCAGGAGCACCGGGACGGCGGTGAAGGCTGCCGATCCCGTGAAGTCGAGGCGTCCCTCGGCCACGGCGACGATGCCCGAGGCGAGGATCAGCGCAGGCAGCACCAGGGCAGCGTTGACGACGACGAAGGTGAGGCTGACGCCCGCCCATGCCGTCCAGGAGTCCCGGGCCTCCGCCAGGTGGACGCGGAGCACGACTCAGCCCTCCCGGTCTGCGCCCAGGCTCGCGAGCACGGCCGCCACCTCGCCCGCGGGGGCGCCACGCAGTTCCCGCACGAGCTGCCCGTCGGACATGAACAGGACGCGGTCGCAGGCGGCGGCGACGCGCGGGTCGTGGGTGACGACCAGCACGCAGCGGCCCGGCGCGTGGGCGATCCGGGCCAGCTCCGCCAGCACGAGTTCGCCGGTGCGGGTGTCGAGGGCACCCGTGGGCTCGTCGGCGAAGATGACCTCCGGCTGCTGGGCCAGCACCCGCGCGAGCGCCACCCGCTGCTGCTCGCCGCCGGACATGGACGGCGGCCGGGCGCCGGCCCGGTCGGCCAGGCCCACGCTGACCAGCGTCTGGGTGACGAGTCCGGACGGTGGCCTCGTCCGGCCCAGCGTGTAGGGCAGGGTGACGTTCTCCTCGGCGGTGAGCGTCGGGATCAGGTTGTACGACTGGAACACGAACCCGACCTGCGAGCGGCGCATCCGCGCCAGCGCGGTCCGGGACAGCCGGGACAACGGTTGCCCGGCGAGCACCACCTCGCCGGCCGTGGGAGCCTCCAGCCCGGCCAGGCAGTACAGCAGGGTGGACTTGCCGGAGCCGGACGGGCCCATCACGGCAACCATCTCGCCGGTGTGCACCGCCAGGCTGACGCCGTGCAGGATCTCGACCTGGCCGTCGCCGACCCGGTACGCCTTGCGCACGTCCTGGGCCACGATCGCCGGCATCGCCCCGGGCGCGGGGGGCTGCGCCTGCTCGCGGAGTTGGCTCGCCATGGTGTCTCCTCTCTGTCGCCGCCGGGATGGCGGCAGTGGCCACGGGGTGGGTGAACGCTTCCTCCAGCCAAGCAGGCCTGCGCCGGGAAGTCCCGCTCGGGCGGGCAGCACTGACCGGAAGTGAACAGGCCGGGAGGCGGAAGGGGCCGCCACCGTCCTGGGACGGTGGCGGCCCCGCAGGGAGCTGGCCAGATAGGCGCTGGTCAGATCATGGTGCCCGGCTTCACGGACGCCAGCACAGGAAGTTGCTGGTACCGGAGTTGTGGCAGAGGAAGTAGCTGTTGTTGGACCCCTTCTCCTCATCCGGGACCTCGGGCTGCGTGGTGGCCTGGAGATCGAGTGCATCGGACATGTGTGACACCTCCTTCAGGGATGTTGTGGGTGGACGGGTGGATCGGGTTCGATCACTTCACGAAGCAGATCGAGACGGAGATGTACGAGTTGTAGCACCACCTCAGCACGCTCACGTTGGACGCCTTCTCCGCGCCGGGAGTGTCTTCCTGCCCCCGGGCCTGCATGTCCAGGATGTCGGCCATTTCCGTTCACCTCCTTTCAGGGTTTCTTCGGGAACCACGGTGGTCACCGGGTCACTTGTTGTAGCAGAGGAACGTGCTGTAGTGGCTGCTGGTGCAGGCGATGACGCTGAGGAAGGAACCCTTCTCCTCCTCGGGCACCTCCGGCAGATCGGTCTGCAGTCCGAGGGCTTGCGACATGGTTGACTCACCTCCCTTCCCGAGTTGTTGCGATCTTCGCTTCAGCAGGCGACGCTGAAGCCGCTCATCACGACGCAGGTGTAGATGCTGTTGCCCGACCGGTACAGGTCGGCCGGCGTCTCCGGCCCGATGTCGATTCCCTGGAGCGAAAGCGGATCCGGACGGCCCGCCGGGCCGTGGCCGACCGGCCTTTCGAAAGCCTTGTCCGCATTCACCATTTCCATGTCTCCAGTAAATGCCAGAGGTATTTCCGGGTCAATGGAGCGGCATATTTGCTGGCCATTGGTTATTCACCGGTTCACGCCCTGGCAGCGGCCAGGGGCCGGTCCCCGGACGGGTCCGGGTCCCAGGCGGGGCCGCCCGCCGCGGGCAGCCGGGAGAGGTACCGCGAGTTCGCGGCGCCGACCGGCAGCCAGGCGAGGTCGTCGCCGCCCCCGACGCAGGCGAGCGCGAGCGCCACCCCGGCGGCGCCGGTGGAGACGTCGGAACTCAGCCGGATCAGGCCGTCGCCGATCACGAAGGCCATGTCGTCGACCCGCAGCAGGTTCGCGAGCACGAGGTCCCGCTGCCGGAGGGCCTCGGCGGCGTGTTGCGGCCCCGCGGACGCCAGGACCGCCATGATCCCCGCCCGTCCGTGGTCGAGGCAGTTGTACACGTAGACGTCGGCCGAGCACGCCCTGGCGGCGCCGGCGTGCTCGGCGTCGGTGAGCAGCCGGCACCCGGTGACCCGTTCGAGCACCTGGGCGACGGCCCAGACCCCGGCCGATCCCCACTCGATGTAGGGCAGTGCGCGGTTGTTGTCGTTGTCGCGCACCATCAGGTCACCGGCCCCGGTCAGGAGGCAGGCGTCGAGGTCGGCCCGAACCCGTCCGATCGCGCGGTCGACGACCTCTGCTCCGGCGCCGGCGAGGTGGGCGACCACGTCGACCAGCGCCAGTCCGGACAGACCGTGGGCGAAGCCGCGGCGGTGGGTCAGCGCGGCCCAGCCCGAGGAGCCGGGCACGACCCCTCGCTGGAGCGCCTCGTTCGCTGCCAGCGCCTCGGCCAGGAGCTGCTCGTCGCCGGCTGCACGCGCCACCTCGATCGCCGCCAGGACGACGCCGGCGAGCCCGCCGTGCAGGTCGAGCCGCCGCCGGGCGCGCGCCTCGACCAGTGCACTTGTCGCAGCGGCGACGGCGGGATCGGTCCGACCCGCGTCGGACAGGGCGAGCGCGATGCCCGCCCGTCCGTCGTACAACCCGGGTTCCGCGACGGGTCGGCGGGCCGCGTCCTCGAGCGAGGCCAGGTCGGCCGGCGGCACCGGCAGGCCCAGCCGGGCGCGCGTCCAGACCACTCCCGCCCGTCCGTAGCCGAAGCTCTCCGAGACGTCCCCGGACTGGGCCGGGTCCCCCGGGAACGACCCGGTGGGCGAGAACCGTCGCGACCACTCGATCCCGGCGTCCAGGGCGGGCACCACGGTCCCGGCCGCCGGCGGGACCGGCCAGGTGTCCACCGTGACCTCGGCGGCGAGGAAGTGCCGCTCCACGGCGGGGAACCGCGCGCACACGGCCTCGATCTGGTCCGCGGCCGCGTCGCCGAACCGGCGCCGCGTCCGTTCGAGCGCGACCTCCCAGAACGCCGGCGCGGCCACCTCCATCTCCCATTCCGGGACGTACATCAGCATCAGGCTGCGCGACACCGCGTACCAGTCCGCCTCCACGGAGCTGAGCGCAGCCGGCGCACAGAACTCGAACACCCGGAACCCGACCTCCGGTTCGGCGTCGCAACGGGTCGCGTCCTCGAAGTCGATCAGCGTCACGGTGTCGGCGTCGTCGACGAGCACATTGCCCGGGTGCAGGTCGCCGACGCACCACCCGCGGTCGTGGACGCGATCGAGGATCTCGATCACCTGGGCCCCGACGGCTACCGCGCGCTCGGCGTACCGGGCACACTCCGTCCCGTCCGGCCCGCTGGCGTACGGGGTGTTCCGGACGATCCAGGACGTGAGGGCCGTCCCTTCCGCGTACTCCAGTTCCAGGTACCGGTGCTCCCAGGCCCAGAACGATCCGACCAGCTGCTGCACGCCGGGCTCACCGGCCAGGTCGGCCAGCACGGCCTGCTCCTGGCGCTGCCGGGTCACCGCGTCGCGCCGCCGGGCGTCGACCCCGGTGTGGCTGCGCGCCTCCCGCAGCACGCGGCGGGTGTCGTCGGGCAGGGTCGCCTTGTAGACGCCCCCGGCATTCGAGAAGTGCAGCGGGGACACCGCCTTGAACTCCTGCAGTCGCGAAGGACTGGATGACCGGTACCGGGCGTACGCCGGCGCCAGGCACTCGGGCAGTTCCACGCCGTCCGGGAGGATGAACCGGGGTTGGCGCTGGTCCGGGACCAGGCCCAGGGCGGCGCCGGCTCCGATCGCGCTCACCGGCAGGTCGTTGGCGTCGGGGAAGGTCATCGGCATGATGCCGCCGTAGCGCGCGTACACGGGCCCGTCCCCGTAGCGCAGGTCGCTGAGGATGTAGGGGCCCTGCTGCCCGGCCAGCGCCTCGTCGAGCGCGGCGAGCAACCCGGCGAAGCCCTCGTCGTCGTCGGGGTAGATCGTGATGAACTTCCCCGAGCCCCCGCGGTCCTGCTGCTTGGCGTTGGTGTCCACCAGGCCCGACAGGTCGGGCAGGAACTTGAACGCCACCATCCGCTCGACGCAGAGGGCGGTCGTGCGGGCCAGGGTCTCGGCCGCGCAGTCCGGCGTGGCGGAGACGTGGATCTTCCAGCCCTGCAACCGGGGCTGCCAGTCCCGTGGGGTCCAGCCCTCCCACCCACCCCAGCGGCGGACCAGCCAGCCGGGTGGCAGCTCGGCGGTCTGGAACCGTTGCTCGCCGCCGCGGGCCAGCAGCTGCGCCATGGACCGCATCTGGCCGTAGAACGGGGACTCGTCACTGGCGGCGAGGACGTATTCGGGACGGACACTCACGATGACCTCCTGGGTTGAGGGTGGTGGTGGGGGTGCGCTGTGCGGCGTCAGTGGACGGCCGAGGTGCTGCGGAGCGAGGGCAGCGCGCGCGGGTTGACGATGTTGAGCTGGATCGCCCGGACGAGGATCTGCGTGCGCGACTTCACACCCATCTTCTCGGCGACGTGGGCGAGGTACTGCTTGACCGAGCCCTCGGAGACGAACATCTCGCGGCCGATCTGCAGGTTCGTCAGCCCGTGGGTCAGCCAGCCGAGCAGCTCGACCTCCCGCGGGGTGAGCCCGATGTCCACCGGCTCGCGGCCGATCGCGTCCTCCTCGGTCAGGGTGGTCACCAGCTGGCGGCGCACGGCCGAGGACAGGGGCATGTCGCCGCGCAGGGCCTGGTGCAACCCGGCGACGAGGTTCGTCCCGCCGACGTCCTTGAGCAGGTACCCGGCCGCGCCGGCCCGCAACGCGGCGACGACGTACTCGCGGGTTCCGAACGTGGTCAGCGCGACGATGCAGGCCCCGCTCCAGCGCGAGGAGATCTGCTGGGTCGCCTGGATCCCCGAGGTCCCCGGCATCTGCAGGTCCATCAGGACGATGTCGGGCTGCAGGATCCCGAACGATGCGACGGCCTCGGCGCCGTCACGGGCCTCGCCGACGAGGGTGAAGTCGTCCCGCGGCTGGAAGAAGGACCGGTAGGCCGCGCGGACCAGCGCGTCATCGTCGGCCACGAGGATTCGGATCGGAGAGTTCATGGTGGCCATCCTTTTCGGCGGACCGGCCGGCCGGTAGTTCACTTCCGACCAGCCTGCGCGGCGAACTGACCGATGGTGAATAGTGCCGTGGAGCCGGGCCCGGTCAGGATGGTCGCGCTCCATTACCCCATCCGAAAGAGCCTGCCATGCGCGTCACCACCTCCCTCGCCGTCCGCACCGCCTGCGCGGTCCTCGCCCTCGGCGCGATCGTCCCGCTGTCCACCGCCCCGGCCTCGGCCAGCCCGCTCGTGCCGACCACCCAGGTGCGCCCGAATGACGCCATCATCTGCCGGATCTTCCCGCTCGCGTGCCGCAACGCCACGGCATGACCGCCGCCCAGCTCAGCCACACCGAGCGCCTCGGTATCGCTCTCGTACGCCGGGCACACGCACTGGGCGGGGCTGACCTGCTCCGAATGGTGGGGACGGCGCTGGTCGCCTTCCTGCTGTTGGACTACGTCCGGCTCGCGATCAGCTCTCCGCTCGCCTTCGGCGACGCCGCGCTGGTCACCGCGATGGACGTGGTCGCCTACATCGCCGTCGGGGTCGCGCTCTGGCGTCCGGTGGCCGGACTGGCGCTCGCTTCGATCCCGCTGGCCGCGTCGCTGGTGTGGACCTCCACGAGCCTGGAGGTGCCCCTGCTGGTGCTCGCGACCGCGCTGGGCCTGGCCCAGGTCCGCCGCCGGACGGCAGCGATCGCGAGCCTGGCGCTGGCCGGCTACGTCGGCGTCCGGACGCTCGCCGCCCCCACGGAGGTCCGGGGCCCCCTCGGGCTCACCCTGGGCGTCGCCCTGGCGCTCGGGCTGGTCGGCGGCTGGACGGGCCTGCTGCTCCGCGTCCGCAGGGAGCACCGCGAACGCACCGAGCTGTACCGCACGGCCGAGAACGCCCGGATCCGCGCCGACGAGCGCCGGCTGCTGGCCCGCGAGCTCCACGACGTCGTGGCCCACCAGCTCTCGACCGCGTCGCTGCAGGTGATGGGCGCGCACGCCGAGTCCGATCCGCGCGCGCTGCACCGGGCACTGGACGTCGTGGCCGGGGCGACCGCCGAGGCGCTCACCGAGCTGCGGCTCCTGGTCCGGGTGCTGCGCGACGACCCGGCAACAGCGGTGTCCGGAACGGAGATCCGGGAGCTCGCCGAACGCGTCCCGCCGACCCGAGCGGCGGCCGCGGCCGACCTGGCGCTGCTCGAGGCCGGGTTCGAGCCGGACATCGAGGTGCCCGCCAGGGCCGACGACCTGGCGATGACCGTGCAGCGCACGCTCTCCCGCGTGCTCCACGAGGCCACCGACAACGTGATCCGGCATGCGCCGGCGCGCAGCCGGTGCGTGGTGCACACGACGATCACCGACCAGCAGGTCACGCTGGAGGTCCGCAACGGTGTGCCACCGGACGCAGGATTCCCCGCTCTCGGCTGGGGCCTGCGCGGCCTGCAGGAGCGGATCGACCTCACCGGGGGCAGCTTCGCCGTGGCGATCGCGGACGCCGAGTGGGTGGTCACGGCCACCCTGCCGCTCACCTGAGCCATGTCCGGCGCAGCCGGTCCGGTCGCGGTCGTCGGTCTAGACTCGGGGTCGCCCCACCCCGGGAGACCCACGATGCCCACAGGGCCGCGCAGTTGGCGGCGGGCGTTTCGCAGATTCGCGAGCCCGCTCACGCTGTTGCGCGCGTGCGTGGTCACCTACGTGGCGCTCGACTTCCTGTTCGCGCTCGGCACCGCCCCGACTCCCGGCGCACAGCACGTGGCGCTCGCCCTGGCCAGCGGCGGGGCCGTCGTCGTCGCGCTGTGGCAACCGGTCGTGGGCGCGGCGATCTCCGCCCCGGTCCTGGCGTCCCGCTTCCTGGTCGGCGAGCACGGCTACGGGTTCTCCCCGCTGGCGGTCTGCACGATCGCGGTCGTCGCGGCCGCCCCGCGCCGGGCCGCCGCGGTCGTCGTCTCCGGCTACGCGGCCTTCGTCGCCGCGGTGCTGCTGCGCGGGACGGACACGGCGGCGAGCGCGTACGCCACCGTGTTCATCGTCGGCATCGCGCTCGGCCTCGCCGGCCGCTTCCTGCTCGGCCGCACCAGGCTGGCCGCGCACAGGATCGCCGGCCTGGCCCGGAGCATCGACGAGATCCGGGCCGAGGAACGGACCGCCCTCGCCGACGAGCTCGCCGCCCTGCTCACCGCCGGGCTCAGCCACAACCGCGGCGAACTCGAACGCGCCGCGAGCAGCGACCATCCGGACGAGATCCACCGCCTGCTGGCCGCCGCCACGGCGTCCTCACGGCTCGCCCTCACCCGGCTGCGGGGACTGGTGGCCACCCTCCGGCTGGACGAGTTCGCCGTGGCCGACGCGTCCGCAGTGCTGAGGATCGCCGTCGAGGAGGCCGAGGACCAACTGGTCGGCACGGGCCATCCGGTCGAGCTGGACCTGGCGCCGGACCTGTCAGCTCTGGAACCCGCCCGGGCGCGGGCGCTGGAACGCTCCCTGCGGGCCGGCGTGGAGGTCGTCCATGCTGTCGGTGTGCCCGGTGCGACCTGCCGGATCGAGGTGACCACGCCCCCCGGGCAGGTGGGGGTGCGGCTGTCCTGCGCGGTCACGCCGGGCAGCCCCGTCGCGGAGGCGCTGCCGGAACTCCAGCGCGCCGGCCTGGCCGCGCTCGATGGCAGCGTGCAGGCCGGTTCGGGTCCGGACGGCTGGTCGATGACCGCACTGGTCCCGCAGCGCCCGGCCGCGTCGGGCGCCCTCCCTTCGCGGGCGGGTGCCGGGTCCGAGCGAATCAGCCTCCGCACCGCCCGGCTGACCGTGGGCATCGTCTGCGTGGTCGCGGCCGTGTGGCAGATGACCGCCTCGCTGTCCGCGATCGCCGCCGGCGACCCGTGGGCCCTCGACGCGATCTGGGTCCTGACCTGGGTCGGCATCGCCGTCGCCGTCCGGGCTCCCCTCGTCGGCACCATCCTGCTCGCCGGTGGCATGCTCGCCTCCCTGTGGGTGTCCACCCCGACCCCGAAGGCGTGGCAGCCGCCGCACCTGGAGATCCTGGCGATCGCCGCGATCTGGGCGATCCGGAGCCCGCGCCGGCTCGTGGCCGTCGCGATCGCCTGGCTCGGCTACGTGCTGGTCTGGTTCGACAGCCGGTGGAACCTGGCCGACCTCGTGGTCCTGGTCGCGTACCCGTCGATCGGGATCATGCTCGGGGCCGCCGCCCGCTACTTCATGCTGACCCGGCAGCGGCAGCTGGCGGAACTGCACAAGCTCGCCAGCGAGCGGGCCGATGCCCGGGCGGCGGAGCGGCGCCAGCTCGCCGGCGAGTTGCACGACGTGGTCGCCCACCAGCTGTCCCTGATGAGCATGCAGGCCCTCGCCCACGCGGAGGCGTCCGACCTGGCCGGGCTCCGCGCGGCCGCGACCTCGATGGCGCGCCTCAACGACGGCGCGCAGGCCGACCTCGCCACACTGCTCGCCCTGATGCGGGAGGACCGGCCCGCGGTGGCCGGCACCGAGGTGGGCTGGACGGCACCCTCGGCGGTCGCGGGCGCGGTGCACGCGACCCTGACCGATGCCGGGTACGCGGTGGACCTCGACCTGCCGGACGGGACGGACGACTGCTGCGCCACCACCCAGCGCACCATCGCCCGCCTGCTGCGTGAGGGCAGTACCAACGTCATGCGCTACGCCCCGCCCCGCTCGCGGTGCTCGATCCGGGTTCGGCCGGACGCCGACTCGGTCAGCGTGGAGGTGACCAATCCGCTGGCGCCGACCACGCGCCGCCACCCCGACTCCACCGGCAACGGGCTGCGCGGGCTCACCGAGCGCGTCCTGCTCACCGGCGGCTCGTTCACCGCGGGCGACGACGGCGGCCGGTGGCGGGTCCGCGCAGTCCTGCCGCGCTGGGACATCCCGGCTTGCTAGGCGAGCTCCAGTTGCATGGGGTCGACGATCCCCAGCTGGATCGCCCGGACCAGGATCTGCGTCCGCGACACCACCTGGAGCTTGTCCGCGACCCGGGCGACGTACTGCTTCACCGAGCCCTCGGAGAGGTGCATCCGGGTGCCGATCTGCTGATTGGTCAGCCCGTGCGCCAGCCAGCCGACCAGCTCCGTCTCGCGGGGGGTGAGGCCGGGGTCCTGGTGCGGCTGACCCGGCGCGGACGTGTCGTCGACCAGGGTCGAGACCAGCTCCCGGCGCACCGCGGACGACAGCGGCATGTCACCGGCGAGGGCGCCCCGAAGGGCCGCGAGCAGCGCCGGCCCGTCGGTGCTCTTCAGCAGGTAGCCGGAGGCGCCGGCGCGCAGGGCGGCCACGACGTAGTCCCTGGTGCCGAAGGTGGTGATCGCGACCACGCAGGCCCGCGGCCACCGCCCGCAGATCGTGCGGGTGGCGTCGATCCCCGAGGAGCCGGGCATCTGCAGGTCCATCAGCACCAGGTCGGGTTGCAGGCGGGCGTAGGCGTCCACCGCCTCGGCGCCGTCACGGGCCTCGCCGACCACGTCGAACTCCTTGTGCTGGGCGAAGAAGGAGCGGTAGATCTCGCGCAGGCGCGGATCGTCGTCGACGACCAGCAACCGGCGACTCGGGGGCTGGGTCACCCCCTCAGGCTAGCTGTACGGACTCAGCGGCAGCCGCACCCGGCCAGCACGGCGGCCTCCCGGTCGAGCCAGTCGTAGACCCGGTAGT